>NZ_JBXWKZ010000002.1:0-152160 GCF_058191515.1 Staphylococcus sp. CoH_129_LAB_1
CACCTCCGCATGATTCATTTTAATATGAATTCAACGAAAGTGTTTTTATATCATTCCCACTAATTGGGGTCAGTCCACCATGCCAAGTATGCTTTTTTTATAACTAGTGATAGAGCCTAGCTATAATTAGTGTAGGTAAATTCTAAGTTGCAAATACATGTTGCATCCTACAAATTAATAATAGCATATCATTTGTTTTTATCAACGATACATCAAAAGAAAATTATTTTTACTATTTTATAATAAATATAATTTATAGTATTTTGTAAATTGAAATATATAGCTATTATTCCTCACACCACTCAAATTGAAATCATTTCGATTTGAGTGGTGTGAGGAATAATAGGGATAATTATATTAAGCATGATTCCAATACCTATAACTTAATTAATATGTTAGATAATTTTTACTAAATCGTAGAAAAATGATAATTATAAATATCACAACAAATACTAATAAATTTAGAATGTGTAGTCATATATAATGTATTTAAGATATATATCATAACTTTAAATATTTGTATTGAGTAAAAAGCTTAAATTGAAGACATATATATAGTAAATATAGATTTTAATATTTTAGTTTACATAATATATATTATAGGAAGTTATGTATATAACAATTAGGGGACCTATTCTATTTTAATGACACTTTAATGATACATTTTAGTTATCATTCTTTGGTTAACATTGATTTATCTAAAACGATTGACTTAGTTATAATTTGTTATGATAAAAATCAACTACGTTATATATAACGTAGAAAATACTAATATGAATCTAGTGTTGGTATTTATGACACAATATATTTTGATAATGAATCAATTATTGAATGCTTATTTAGTTTACATAATGTAAGATATCAAATTATTTTTGCAGATAAATAATTTATTACCTGTTCTACCTTATCAATTTACGGTCTATCGATGATAATGGACCATGATTTATAATAACAATTATTTCAAAGAATGACTTTTATATCATAAAAAATGATCCATTCTTATAATTTTGATTATCGTTTATTAAGACGATTTTATTAAATATACCTTTCCAATATTATGAGCAATATACTCCTTTTAAAATTATCGAATAATCAATAAGATCACTTATTTTAAGTCTAATACATGTATTAAAGAAATCACTACCAATATAAAAGGAATATGTAATATTTTAGGTAAAATAATGTTATAAAACGTAAATATTTAATTGATAATGATTATCATTTTCTATTATAATGTTCTCTAGGAGGTAAGAAAATGCAAAAATTATTTAAATATATTCTATTAATTTTATCAGTTATTTTAATTTTATCAGCATGTAATAAGCAATCGGATTCAAATTCTTCATCTAGTAAAAATACCATTACAGTAAAAAATACATATGAATTTAAGGATAAGAATCATACACATAGTAGAGGCAAAAATAAAACAGAAACAGTTAAAGTACCAGTTAATCCAAAACGTGTAGCAGTACTAGATTATGGCGCGTTAGATATTATGCAACAAATGGGACTTCAAGATAAAATAGTTTCTATTGCTAAAGGACAAGGTGCTTCATTCTTACCTTCTTCCCTTTCGGAATTTAAAAACAGTAAATATACAAATCTAGGCAATCCTGGAAGACCTAATTATGATGAATTAGCTAAATCAAAGCCTAATGTTATCTTTGCTTCATTTAGACAAGCACATACAAAAACAATAGATGAAATGAAAAAAGCGGCGCCTAATGCTAAAATTTTATTTGTTAGTCCCGATAATGATCATTATATTTCATCAATTAAAGAACATACGACATTGTTTGGTAAAATTTTCAAAAAAGAAGAAAAAGCAAAAGCGCTTAATCATAAATTAAGTGAAGAAGTGAAAGAGACTAAAAAAGTAATGAATAATGATACCGTATTACTTTTAAATGTTGATGATAAAGGTATTAGTGTCTTCGGACCAACTGGTAGATTCGGGGGCTTCTTAAATAAAGATTTAGGAATTAATCACGCTGATCCTAAAATGAAAGCAAATTCAGCTGGTAATATAGTTACTAATGAGTATTTAAATAAAATTAATCCTAATAAATTGTTTGTAATTAATCGAACTAAAAATGCGGATGACAAAACGTTACCTTCTGCTTTAAATAATAAAGTGATAAAAGATATGAAAGCAATAAAAAATCACCAAGTATATCAATTTGAAGCTAACGCTTGGTATTTTAGTGAAGGTGGTATTGAAACAACTATTCATCAATTAAATAAAATTGAAAAAGCCTTTAAAAAATAATCATGTTATACACCATTAATAATATAAATAGGAGTGGGATAACGAATTCAAAATGAATTCTATCCTACTCCCTTATATTTATCTTCTATCACGACGGCGATACATGTACTCGTCGTGATCATATTTTTTCATCTCTTTTTCCAATTGCTTTTCTTTACGTTCTCGGCGCCATTCTCTTGTAAAATACCATAAAAGGAAACTAATCATTAAACTTATAATGGCAAGAAAAGCCGCATAGCCTAATAAAGGCTGGAACGTTATATTATAAAAATTAGGAATAAAGAAAGCTAATATTGCTAAAACAACGAAGGTAATTACTGTTGCTGAAAACCATTTTTTCAGTACCAATGTACAAAAGACAGTTAATATCATCATTGCTACGATTGTAATCCAAAGATAATTTGGCATATCAAATATCGTCATAAAAAAACGCCTCAACTTTTATATTTTATAATATGTAATATACAATACTTTTATAAATAATTATACCTTCTTAATTATTAAAATGACTCAGACTAAAGGCTTAAAACTGAGTTTACAAATAATATTATGTATAATATATATGAGAATAACTATTTAGGAGTGAATAAAATGAACACAGGCTTACCACTCAGAAAACATGTTCCAGATAATGAAAAATGGAATTTAGAAGATTTATTTACGAATGATGAAGCATTTTATAATACTTTAAATGATGTATTAGAGAAATCCGCTCAATTTAATCAAAAATATAAAAATAATTTATCAGAAACTAAAATTATTCTAGATGCGCTTAAAGAATATGAAGACTTACTTATACAATTTGATCGATTAGGTAATTATGCTGAACTTAGATTAAGTGTCGATACTACAAATGAATTAGCGCAAACGTTAAATGCCAAACTATCAACATCTTATGGTAAGATATCTAGTTTATTATCATTTGTTGAATCTGAAATAATGATACTCTCTGATGATAAATTAAAAGAGCTAAAAGAGCAGTTCAATAGTCCTCATTATCTAGAAAAATTAATAAAACGTAAACCTTATCAATTATCTTCAGAAGTTGAAGAAGTGCTTGCTAGTTTGTCACCTACTTTTCAAAGTGCTTATGAACTCTATGGAACAACTAAAATGCTTGATATTGCGTTTGAATCGTTTGAACATAATCATGAAACGTATCCTTTAGATTATGCAACTTTTGAAAACGAATATGAAGACAGTTCAGATCCAGAGTTTAGACGTAAAAGTTTCGAAACTTTTAGTAATGCATTACGTAAATATCAACACACAACAGCTACAACATATAATCAACATGTGCAACAAGAAAAAATTGAGGCTAATTTAAGAGGCTATGATTCTGTTATAGATTATTTACTACAAGAACAAGAAGTTACACGTGAAATGTATGATAGACAAATTGATGTCATCATGAGTGATTTAGCACCTGTGATGCAAAAATATGCCAAAATACTTCAAAGAATTCATAACTTAGATAAAATGCGATTTGAAGATTTAAAAATATCAGTTGATCCAAGTTATGAACCAGATATTTCAATAGAAGACTCAAAACAATATATTCACGGTGCTTTAGGTGTTTTAGGCGATGACTATATTAAAATGGTTGATAATGCTTATAATCATCAATGGATTGATTTTGCTCAAAACAAAGGCAAAGATACTGGTGCATATTGTGCAAGTCCTTATTTTACACATTCATATGTATTTATATCATGGACAGGTAAAATGGCAGAGACCTTCGTATTAGCTCATGAATTGGGTCATGCTGGTCATTTTACATTGGCACAAAAACATCAACATTTATTGGACTCAGAAGCATCTATGTATTTTGTAGAAGCACCTTCTACAATGAACGAAATGCTAATGGCAAACTACTTATTTAGTAATAGTAATGACGCGCGTTTTAAACGATGGGTTATTGGCTCAATCATTTCTCGCACATATTATCATAATATGGTAACGCATTTACTGGAAGCAGCATATCAAAGAGAAGTATATAAAAAAGTTGATAATGGCGACTCTTTAACTGCACCAGTTCTTAATAAATTAATGCGTGATGTTTATGAACAATTCTTTGGCGATGCAGTTGAACTTACTGATGGAATGGAATTAACTTGGATGAGACAACCACATTATTATATGGGATTATATTCATATACGTATTCAGCTGGATTAACTATTGGTACAGTAGTTTCTCAAAAAATTAAAAAAGAAGGTCAAAAAGCTGTCGATGCGTGGTTAGAAACATTAAAAGCTGGAGGAAGTAAAAATCCAGTTGTGTTAGCAAAAATAGCAGGCGTTGATATAACAACGAATGCCCCACTCAAATCTACTATTGCGTATATTTCAGAATTAGTAGATGAAGTAGAAATACTTACAAATGAAATAGAAAGTGAAAATAAATAATATATATTATAAAGGAGTGAGACACTATTCATTTTAAATAGTGTCTCACTCCTTTATTTTGGGTTTTTAGAAGTTTGAATAAAAATCAATTATCCAATAATTTAACGATCATACTTATCAAAATGTTCACCAGTAAAGTAGTAATAAACACTTTCTGCTATATTTCTTACATGATCCCCTACTCTTTCTAAATTACGTGCAGCTAAATGAGCTTGACCAGCTACAAATGGATCATTATCAATTAGATAAGTTGTGTTAACAATATTCACGTATAAATCGTCAATATCTTTATCACGTTCGATAATTTCTTTAATCAATGTTAAATCTTCACTTTTAACAGCAGTATTTAAGTCTTCTAACATTAATAATGCAAGTTTACCCATTGTTTTTAAACGTGTTAAGACATAATGATCTGTAATTTTTACTCTTAGTCGAATATGAGCGATATTTGCAGCATTATCCCCCATTCTTTCAAAATCAGTAGAAATTTTTAAAGCTGCCATCATCATTCTTAAATCGGTAGCAATTGGTTGTTGTTTCGTAATTAACATTATTACTTGTTCGTTAATGTCATAATCAAATTTGTTAATTTCCTTATCTTTTTCAATGACGTGTCTAGCAAAGTTTCTATCATCTTCACTTAATGATTCAATAGCATTGTTAACATTTGAATAAACACGAAGACCAAGACGACGAAGTTCTTTAATTAAATCGTCCAATTGGCCTTCATATTTTTGTCTAATAATTTTCATTAAGCATTAACCAAAACGACCAGAAATATAATCTTCTGTTTGTTTGTCTGAAGGATTAGAGAAGATTTTATCAGTATCGTCATATTCATTTACATAACCATTAAGGAAGAATGCTGTTTTATCAGAAACACGTGCAGCTTGTTGCATGTTGTGTGTAACCATAATGATAGAATAATTTTCTTTTAATTCTTGAACAAGTTCTTCAACTCTTAAAGTAGAGATAGGATCTAATGCAGACGTAGGTTCGTCCATTAAAATAACATCTGGTTCAATTGCTAAACATCTAGCAATACAAACACGTTGTTGTTGTCCACCTGATAATCCATACGCATTTGTATGTAATCTATCTTTTAATTCATCCCAAATTGCAGCGCCACGTAATGACTTTTCAACAATTTCATCAAGTAATTTTTTATCTTTAATACCATGGATTTTTGGACCATAAGTAATATTATCATAAATTGATTTAGGAAATGGGTTTGGTTGTTGGAATACCATTCCCACATTTGTTCTTAATTTTTCTTTTGAATAATTATTATCAAAAATATTTTGACCTCTGTATAAAATTTTACCAGCAGTTTTAACTGAAGGTACTAATTCAACCATACGATTTAATGTTTTAATATACGTTGATTTACCACAACCAGAAGGACCGATAATAGCAGTTACATTGTTTTCTAAGATATCTAAATTGATATTTTGTAGAGCATGATTTTCGCCATACCATAAATCTAAATTTTGAGTTGAATAAACTACTTTTCTTTCGCTATCAGGTTTAATATCTTTTTTCTTTTCACTATTAGTTGTTACAATTGTTGATTTTTGTGATTGATTGTCATGATGTTGTGTGTCGTTTGTTGGATGAGTGTGATTTGAGTGTTGCTCAACAGCTTCATTTGTATGTTGTTCAACGTTCTTTTTCTTTTCATCTACATTGATTTTTGCCATATATAAAACTCCTTTTATTTTAAGAGAGAAAGCAGAAACCTTTCTCTCTATCCCAAATAACTTGATTAATAACTCTATTAATATTTTTTAGAAAATTTATTACGTAAGAAAATTGCTAAACCGTTCATTAATAATAAGATAACAAGTAATACGATAATGCCTGCTGAAGCCACATTCTGGAATTCAGCTTGTGGCATTTTAGCCCAAGTATAAATTTGAGTTGGTAAAGCAGTAAACATTGAGAATAAACCAGATGGTACTGCTAAGAAAATAGTTGGAATACCGATTAAGATTAAAGGTGCTGTTTCACCTAATGCACGTGAAAGTGATAAAATAAATCCTGTTAAAATACCAGGTAAAGCAGCAGGTAAAACCACTTTTCTAATTGTTTGCCATTTGTTACCGCCTAAACCATAAGATGCTTCTCTTACAGAATTAGGTACAGCACGAATTGCTTCTTGGCTTGATACGATTATAATCGGTAAAATCAGTAATGACATTGTTAAAGCGGCGGCAAGAACTGTATTACCTAAAGATAAAGCTTCGATACCAGCACCACGTACAAATAAGGTTAATCCTAATAAACCGAATACAATTGAAGGCACACCTGCTAAGTTAGAAATACAAATTTTTATGAAACTCGTAAATGCATTATCACGTGCATATTCTTCTAAATAAATAGCTGTACCAACACCTAAAATGATAGAAATAGGAATAATTGTAATCATTAACCATAATGTACCCGCTAATGCACCCTTAATACCAGCTAGTGATGGTGTTGAAGATGAGAAACTTGTAAAAAATTCAGGTGTTAAATGTCCCGCACCTTTGACTAATGTTTGAATTAGTAATGCGGCAAGAACAATTAAAGCTAATACAATACACGAGAAGAATAACCATTTATTTAGACTATTCTTTTTATCGCGACTAGAAAGGTTTTTTTCGACTTTACTTTTGTCAACTAAACCTTTAGATCTTGGATCAGTCGTTGCTGTCATATTAATACTCCTCTCTATAACGCTTAGAAATCCAATATGAAATTAAGTTCATAATTAATGTGAAAATGAATAACGTGAAACCAACTGCGTAAATACTGTAGTAAATATCTGAACCGAATGTCGCATCACCAGTAGCAATCTCAACAATATAACCAGTCATTGTTTGAATAGAACTTGTTAATGTTAAAGATGACGTTGGTGAACTACCTGCAGCTAATGATACGATCATTGTTTCACCAATAGCACGAGAAATACCAAGTACTATTGAAGCAACTATACCAGAAGCAGCGGCTGGTAATACGACTTTAGTTGCGACTTCAAATTTAGTTGATCCTAAACCGTAAGCACCTTCACGCATTTTATTAGGTACAGAAGTCATCGCATCTTCACTCATACTTGTAATAATTGGAACAATCATTACCCCAACTACAATACCAGGACTGATAGAGTTAAAACTATCTAGTTGAGGTATAAATGTTCTTAATAAAGGCGTTACAAAAGTTAAAGCAAAGAAACCGAATACGATAGTTGGAATACCAGCTAAGATTTCAAGAATAGGTTTAATAATACGTCTTGCTTTATCGCTTGCATATTCACTCAAGTAAATTGCAGCACCTAATCCGATAGGAACAGCCACTAAAGTACCAATTAAAGTGATTTTTAAAGTACCAAGAATTAATGCCCAAATACCATATTTAGGATCAGAACTTGTAGGGTTCCAATCTTTAGTAAAAAGGAACTCAGTAATTGAAACACGTGTAAAGAATGTGATTGTTTCAGTGATTAACGTAAATAATATACCGATAGTTGTTAAAATAGAGATGGCAGCAATAATCCCTAAAATAATTGGCACGATTTTATCAGAAAATCCGCCTTTTTTAGCGTTATTTTTAGCTATCATCTCTCTAACATTAGTGTTAGAAGCCATATATAACCCTCTCTTTTTATTTCTCCCAATATATTTTAAAAAGAGCAGGAAATTATCAGGTAACGAATGAGTTCAAATTAATTTAAAACATTTTAACAATCACCCATGTATATATCCTGAACAACTCATGTAACTGTTACATGAGTTGTTAATTCCCAGCCCTTTATATTAATAATGATTATTATTTGTCAGAATCTTTTTTGTATTTATCTAATTCTTTAATTCCATCTTTATAAACTTTGCTTGGTGAAGCAACGTATCCAGCATCTTCAGCTGATTTACCTTTGTCATCTAAAGTGAATTTCAAGAATTCTCTCATAACATCATTATCTTTTAATGATTTTTCTTTAACATATAAGAATAATGGTCTACTTAAAGGATAAGAACCATCTTGGATAGTCTTTTTAGTAGGTTCTACAGATTTACCATCGTCACCTTTAATTTTAACTTCTTTTAATTTATCTTTATTTTGTTTATAGAAGTTATAACCGAAGTAACCAATACTTTCTTTGTTTTTCTCAACTGATTGAACGATAACGTTGGTATCTCCATTTTTTTGAGCTTTGATATCTTGTTTATCCATGACTTCTTCTTCCCAGAAGTCATAAGTACCATGACTTGAGTTTGGAGAGAAAGCTTTGATTTCTTTGTTAGGCCAGCTAGAATCTACATCTTTCCAAGTTTTTGCTTCGCCACTGTAGATTTTTTTCAATTGATCTTTAGATAATTCTTTTACAAAGTCATTATCTTTATTAACAGCAACAGTTACACCATCTTGTGCGATTTTAAATTCTTTGTACTTAATATTTTTGTCTTCTAATTTTTGTTTTTCTTCATCTTTGATAGGTCTAGAAGCTTGTGAGAAGTCAGTTTCACCAGCGATGAATTTTTCAAAACCAGCACCAGTACCTGCTTGACCAGATGAAATAGTTGCGTTTGGATGATCTTTAGCCCATTTTTCATTTAACTTTTCAACGATTGGAGCTACAGTAGATGAACCTTCACCTTTTGCAGAACCTTTAAGGTCTTTTCCATCTCCTGAACCACTGCCACCACTATTTCCACCGCCACACGCACCTAAAAGAACAGTAGCACCTAAAACAGTTGTACCAACTAATTGCCATTTCTTCATTAAAACATCCTCCTAATATAGATAACCCAAAATGTTATATGTATTTCTTACAATGCTTATATTACAGACCTTTTGTTAATATAAAATAGAGTAATTGTAAATATTTTGTTAAGTTATAAAAAATCTCATGATTTATATAAATAAAATCCATAAAAAAACCACTGAAAGTATTATCTTTCAATGGTTTTAAAGTGTTTATATTAATATAGAAGAAACTCGTCTTAAATGGGATTATTATTCTTGAATAAGACTTTTACCTTTTTTAGTTAATGTAATTTTCCCAGTTTCAATATTTATAATCTTTCGTTTATATAAATGACCAATTGCACGTTTAAATGAACCTTTACTCATGTTGAATACTTCTTTAATTGCTTCCGGACTTGATTTATCCCAAAACGGAAGTTCTCCATCATATTCTACTAATAAATCAAAGATAACTTGACCATCATCATCTAAACGTTCATGTGCGAGTGGTAAGAAAGAACCGTTTAATTCACCTTTATCATTATGACCAATAACACGTACTTCTACAGCTTCACCTAGTCTTGGCTCATGTTTACGTTCAGATTCATGTACAAACACTTTGTACCCTTCTTCTGTTAATAAAAAAGTGCCGATACGTAATAATCGATAAGGTCTCGCTTTTAATACTTGATTTTGCATATCATTATTAGATACAGGTGTAAACATTTTTTCAACAATTGTTTCACTGGCTAAACGTGCGAACATTTGATGATCTTTATCGATTCTTAATGTGACTAATACATAATCTCCTGACGTTGGCCATAAAGATTTAACTTTAGGTAAATCTTCCCATGGTATAAGTACCTCTCTTGGTAAACCAACATCTATTCTTGCACCATCTCTATCTGTTTTTAGTACTTTCGCAAAATCATATTTATCTTTTGTGATGTCAGGCATATTTTGTGTAGCAAATAATTCACCTGAACGGTTTGGATAAATGAAGAAACTATATTCTTCTCCAACTTCGAATTCATCTTCATCATTGATTTCTGACTGATTTAACTTCACTTGTTCTCCATTTGGTCCTTTTAATAAATATGTAGAGCCTTCTAATCCAAGAACTTCTAGAAATTCAATTGAACCAACGATATCTTTGTCTAATGCCATAGTTGTCTCCTTTAAGCAGTGTATTTCTATGTATTATAACATGAGTTTTGTAAAGTATCATTGACATAAATGACATAAGGTCGAATATCATAACATTATATGATATAATTTTTTCGTTAGATAAACGATAAATAAAGGAGTAAATGAATGTTACAAGTTACAGATGTAAGTTTACGTTTTGGTGACCGTAAACTATTTGAAGATGTAAATATTAAATTTACTGAAGGAAATTGTTATGGACTTATCGGTGCTAATGGTGCAGGTAAATCTACTTTTTTAAAAATCTTATCTGGAGAAATTGATTCACAAACAGGTCATGTGTCTCTTGGAAAAGATGAACGTTTAGCAGTATTAAAACAAGATCACTTCGCTTATGAAGATGAACGTGTATTAGATGTAGTTATAAAAGGTCATGAACGTCTTTTTGAAGTTATGAAAGAAAAAGATGAAATTTATATGAAGCCTGATTTCAGTGATGAAGATGGTATTCGCGCAGCTGAATTAGAAGGTGAATTTGCTGAAATGAATGGATGGAACGCCGAAGCAGATGCAGCCTCTCTACTTTCAGGACTTGGTATTGCACCGGAATTACATGATAAGCAAATGTCAGAATTAGAAAACAATCAAAAAGTAAAAGTATTACTGGCGCAAAGTTTATTTGGAGACCCAGATGTTTTATTACTTGATGAGCCTACCAATGGACTTGATATCCCTGCTATTAGTTGGTTAGAAGATTTCTTAATTAACTTTGAAAATACTGTTATTGTAGTATCTCATGATCGTCATTTCTTAAATAATGTATGTACACATATTGCAGATCTAGATTTTGGGAAAATCAAAGTTTATGTTGGTAACTATGACTTTTGGTATCAATCAAGTCAACTTGCTCAAAAAATGGCTCAAGAACAAAATAAGAAAAAAGAAGAGAAGATTAAAGAGTTACAAGACTTTATTGCTCGTTTCTCTGCGAATGCGTCAAAATCAAAACAAGCAACGAGCCGTAAAAAACAATTAGAAAAAATTGAACTTGATGACATTCAACCATCTTCAAGACGTTATCCTTATGTGAAATTCACACCAGAAAGAGAAATCGGTAACGATTTATTAGTAGTTGAGGGAATTTCTAAAACAATTGATGGTGAAAAAGTATTAGATAATATTTCTTTTACTATGAATCCTAATGATAAAGCAATTTTAATTGGTGATAGTGAAATTGCTAAAACTACCCTACTAAAAATACTTGCTGGTGAAATGGAACCAGATGAAGGCTCATTTAAATGGGGAGTGACGACGTCATTAAGCTATTTCCCTAAAGATAATTCTGATTTCTTTGACGGTGTAGATATGAATTTAGTTGAATGGTTACGTCAATATGCTCCTGAAGATGAGCAAACTGAAACATTTTTACGTGGTTTCTTAGGACGTATGTTATTTAGTGGTGAAGAAGTTAAGAAAAAAGCCAGTGTACTATCAGGTGGAGAAAAAGTACGCTGTATGTTAAGTAAAATGATGCTTTCAAGTGCTAACGTTTTACTACTTGATGAGCCAACCAATCATCTTGATTTAGAGAGTATTACAGCCGTTAACGATGGATTAGCTTCATTCAAAGGATCAATTATTTTCACTTCATATGACTTTGAATTTATTAATACAATCGCTAATCGTGTGATTGACTTAAATCAACCTGGTAGTTTATCTAAAGAATTACCATATGAAGAATATCTAAAAGAAATTGGTGTTTTACAAAAATAATGGGAGTAGTTTAATAGAATCCCCTCTATTCTAGTAATTTAGAATGCATATAAAAACTGTTGCTAAATAACGAACTTTAGCAACAGTTTTTATATAGAATGACTATTTTTAAGTTATTTCCATCATTTGTACAAATTACTTATTATTATTATCTCTTTTCTTTAAAAGTAATATTACTTCAAAATTTTCAGTTTATTTCAAAAAATCACAATAATCGGTTTACAGTTAAAAGGTGCTTATGTATAATTAAAAACATAGCAATTGAATAAGAAATTGATGAGGCGCATCAATCATTAGTATATATTAGATTACTGTCTGCCACAGCTAATATAGAAAGGGTGCGATGCCGAAACGAATTGCAATCGCAGTAAGCATTCGTTGGACTTTGTGGTTAAGAGCTGAGAGTTTGTCATTATTATTTAATAATGGAGTGCATCACTTGTATATAAATTACGAGCAAGTTCGCGCATTCTGAACTTGCTCTTTTTTATGACGTGTGCCCCTAAATTCTAGGAGGTAAAATCTTGAAACGAAGTGTTTTGAAGTTCGGTGGTTCATCTGTCGCCGATTTTACAAAGATAAAAAATATTGCAGAAATGCTTAAACGCCGTGTAGATGACGGCGAACAACTTATTGTTGTCGTAAGTGCTATGGGGAAAACAACAGATCAATTAATGGACAATGTTTCTCATCTTACAACAACACCAAAAGATGAAGAACTTGCCCTATTATTAACAACTGGTGAACAACAAACAGTCTCTTACTTATCGATGGTATTAAATGATATTGGCGTGAGTGCAAGAGCAATGACAGGATATCAAGCAGGTATCAAGACGGTAGGTCATCATTTGAAAAGTCGAATTGCAGAAATTAACCCTGAAACATTTAATAAGGAATTTAAAGATAAAGATGTTTTAGTTGTAGCAGGTTTCCAAGGAGTGAACGATGAATTAGAGTTAACCACACTTGGTCGTGGTGGTTCAGATACGACTGCTGTTGCTTTAGCAGCTAGTAATCAAACCCCTTGTGAAATTTATACTGATGTTGATGGTGTTTATGCTACAGATCCAAGAATTTTAAGTAAGGCTAAACGTTTAAATTATGTGTCTTATGAAGAAATGATGGAAATGAGTGCTTTAGGTGCTGGAGTATTAGAAACAAGAAGTGTAGAACTTGCTAAAAACTATGATATCCCCTTGTATTTAGGTAGAACTTTATCAAATGTGAAAGGAACATGGATTATGCCAAGAACAGAGATATTAGAAAAAAAAGCCGTAACTGGAGTTGCATTAGATACACATATGATGCATATAACGATTAGTTATCCTCTCCCAGATAATCGCCTTCTAACTCAATTATTTACTGCTTTAGATGAAGGTTCAGTTAATGTAGATATGATTTCTCAAATCGTAAACGTTGAAGGTTTGCAACTATCTTTTTCTATTAAAGATAGTGATGTACAACAAATCTCAAATATTTTAGAGAAACTTTCTACAACATTTGATGCATTAGATTATAAAATTAATGAAGAATACGTCAAAATTTCGTTAATTGGTTCAGGAATGCGTGATATGTCTGGTGTAGCTTCAAAAGCATTTATTACTTTAATTAATTCTAATATTCCATTTTATCAGACAACAACTTCTGAAATTAGTATTTCTTACGTTATTGATGCTGAAAATGGGAATAAAGCGGTTGAAGTTTTATACGATGCTTTTGATATTTAAAGTGAATAATTCAAAACTTAATTAATATTTATATGGAGTGATTCTTTTATGACAAGATTAGCAGTAGTTGGAGCAACAGGATTAGTTGGAACAAAAATATTAGAAACAATTGATCGTAAAAATATTCAGTTTGATGAGTTAGTATTATTCTCATCAGCTAAATCAGCAGGTAAAGAAATTGAGTTTCAAGGAAAAACATATACAGTTCAAGAACTGACAGAAGAAGCAGCAAGTGAAAAATTTGATTACGTGCTAATGAGTGCAGGTGGCGGAACTAGTAAACAATTTGCCCCTATCTTCGAAAAAGCTGGAGCAATTGTTATTGATAATTCAAGTCAATGGCGTATGACAAATGATGTAGATTTAATTGTACCAGAAGTTAACCAACCAAAATTTAAACGTGGTATCATTGCCAACCCTAATTGTTCAACAATTCAATCGGTCGTGCCACTTAAAGTCTTAAAAGATACATTTGGATTAAAACGTGTAGCTTATACAACATATCAAGCAGTTTCAGGTTCAGGGGTTAAAGGTAAAAGAGATTTAGCTGAAGGTGCTAATGGTAAAACTCCAGAAGCTTACCCACATCCTATTTATAATAATGTTTTACCACACATTGATGTTTTCTTAGAAGATGGGTATACAAAAGAAGAACAAAAAATGATTGATGAAACACGCAAAATTTTAGGACAACCTGACTTACGTGTAACTGCCACATGTGCACGTGTACCTGTCCAAGATAGTCATAGTGTAGAAATTGATGTCACTCTCGATAAAGAAGCAACAGTTCAAGAAATTAAAGATTTATTTGAAAATGATAATCGTGTAGTTTTAGTAGATAATCCTGAAAAAAATGAATATCCTTTAGCAATAAATTCAACAGGTAAAGATGAAGTGTTTGTAGGTAGAATTCGTCGTGATGATTCACTTGATAACACTTTCCATGTTTGGTGTACTTCGGATAACCTACTTAAAGGTGCAGCTTTAAATGCAGTTCAAGTATTAGAACAAGTCATTAAATTAAAAGGAGCTAGATAATATGGCACATATTTTTGAAGGTGTAGGCGTAGCACTTGCTACTCCATTTACTAATAATGAAGTTGACTATAAAGCATTAGAACAACATGTTCAATTTTTACTAGATAATGACGTTAAAGCAATTATTGTGAACGGTACTACAGCTGAGAGTCCTACTTTAACTGAAGAAGAAAAAGAAAAAGTACTTCAAGCAGTCATTAAACAAGTTAATCATCAAGTGGCTATTATCGCTGGAACTGGTACAAATAATACAGCTAAATCTATTGAAGCTTCATTACGTGCCAAAGAATTAGGTGTAGATGGTATTATGTTAATCACACCCTACTATAATAAAACAAACCAACGTGGCTTAATTAAACATTTTGAAACAATCGCGAATGACGTTAAGTTACCAGTCGTTTTATATAATGTACCTTCAAGAACGAATATGACAATTGATCCTGAAACAGTCGAAACATTAAGCCATAATGATTATATTGTAGCTATTAAAGATGCTACAAATGATTTTAACTATTACGAAGAAGTGAAAAAACGTATTAACCAAGATGAATTTGCTCTTTATAGTGGTAATGATGATAATGTTGTAGAATTTTATAATCGTGGTGGTAATGGCGTAATTTCCGTCATTGCTAACGTCATTCCGAAAGAATTTCAAGCACTTTATGATGCTAAACAAAATGGGAACGATATAGAGAAAGATTTTGAACCGATTGGTCGATTGTTAGATACACTTTCAGTGGATGTTAACCCTATACCAATTAAAGCTTTAACCAGTCATTTAGGATTTGGAAATTATGAATTAAGGTTACCTTTATTACCATTAGAGAATGAAGAGGCAAATGTATTAGTGAATGCCTATAAAGCATTTAAAGCGGAGGAATAAAAATGAAAATTTTACTCATTGGATATGGCGCTATGAATCAACGTGTTGCCAGATTAGCAGAAGAAAAAGGTCATGAAATTGTTGGTACAATTGAACCAGAAAGTCATCAACATTCACCATATAAAAGTTATCGTCATATTGCAGACGTACAACATGAAGCTGATGTAGCGATTGACTTCTCTAATCCTAATCTATTATTACCTTTATTAGATGAAGATTTTGAGTTACCATTAGTGATTGCTACTACTGGTGAAAAAGAAAAACTTGTTCAAAAGTTAGAACAATTAAGTGAACGTATGCCTGTTTTCTTCAGTGCAAATATGAGTTATGGCGTCCATGCATTAACTAAAATTTTAGAAGCGGCTGTTCCCCTTTTACAAGATTATGATATTGAGTTAACGGAAGCTCATCATAATAAAAAAGTGGATGCCCCAAGTGGTACACTAGTTAAACTTTATGATGTTATTAAAGAACTACGTGGAAACACAACACCTGTTTATGACAGACATGAGCGAACTGAAAAACGTGAAAAAGATGAAATCGGTATTCATTCAGTTCGTGGTGGTACAATTGTGGGTGAACATGATGTTTTATTTGCTGGTACAGACGAAACTATTACCATTTCTCACAAAGCACAATCTAAGGATATTTTTGCAAATGGCGCAATTACAGCTGCTGAAAAATTAAATACAAAATCAAATGGTTTCTATACATTTGACAACTTATAAAACGATTTAAGGAGAATTTAACCTATGGTACAACACTTATCTGCACAAGAAATTATTCAATATATTAGCGATGCTAAAAAATCAACACCAATAAAAGTATACGCAAATGGACAATTCAACGATGTCACTTTTCCTGAAACATTTAAAGTATTCGGATCTGATGATTCAAAAGTGATATTTTGTGAAGCTGACGACTGGAAAACATTTTACGAAGCAAATCAATCACATATTACTGACTTAGAAATTGAAATGGATCGTCGTAACTCTGCTATTCCTTTAAAAGACTTAACCAATACAAATGCACGTATTGAACCAGGTGCTTTCATTCGTGAACAAGCAATTATCGAAGATGGTGCTGTTGTGATGATGGGTGCAACAATCAACATTGGCGCTATTGTAGGTGAAGGTACTATGATTGATATGAATGCAACTTTAGGTGGTCGCGCTACGACAGGTAAAAATGTTCATGTAGGGGCCGGCGCAGTATTAGCGGGCGTTATTGAACCCCCTAGTGCATCTCCAGTAGTTATTGAAGATAATGTATTAATTGGAGCAAATGCAGTTATTTTAGAAGGTGTAAGAGTTGGCGAAGGTGCTATTGTAGCTGCTGGTGCCATCGTTACTCAAGATGTTCCTGCTGGTGCTGTTGTAGCTGGTACACCTGCTAAAGTCATTAAACAAACATCTGAAGTTCAAGATTCTAAAAGAGAAATCGTTGCAGCACTAAGAAAATTAAATGATTAATGACAAACTTAAATAACTGAATGGTGAAGGCTGGGACAACATGTTCTCAGCCTTTACGATTAATTAAATGAATAAAGGATTGATCAATATGAGCGAATTAGAATTTGTCACACAACATAGAAGACATTTACATCAACATCCAGAATTAAGTCTTCATGAATTTGAGACAACTCAATATATTACTCGGTTTTTAGACGAATTAAATGTATTTTACGAGCAACCTCTTGAAACTGGTGCTATTGCATATTTGGAAGGAAATAGTGATCATACCATTGCGTTTAGAGCAGATATTGATGCCCTACCTATTTTTGAAGAGAATGATGTCGATTATCGTAGCCAAACAGAGAATGTGATGCATGCATGTGGTCACGATGGTCACACAACAGCGCTAATGTTATTTGTTAAAAGATGTAAAACGATGGCTGATCAACACAAATTACCTCATAACATCGTATTTATCTTTCAACCTGCTGAAGAAACAGGTGGAGGCGCAAATCGATTAATTAAAGCAGGTGCTTTTAATCAGTACCCTATTGAAGCAGTATTTGGTATTCATGTAAATCCTTTTGCTGATGAAGGACAAGTCGTGATTCGCGATGAAGAAATTACGGCAAGTGCTACAGAGTACCGTTTTTTCTTAAATGGATTATCCAGCCATGTAGCTGACAAAGAGCAAGGACATTCATGTGGTGAAGCATTGATTCATGTTTTAAATCAAGTTGGACAAATACAGCAGTATCATTTAAATGGACTAAAACGCAATATTGTTCATATGGGACATTTTAATGCTGGTGAAGCTATTAATACAGTTCCTAGTAATGGTTATTTAGAAGGAACTATTCGTACTTATGATGTCAATGATTTAAATATCGTAAAAAATCAGATGAATAAAATTGCAGAAAGTGTAAAATTACTGTTCAATGTTGATTGTAAAGTCAAATTTGAAGAGGGATATCCTGCTACAATGAATAGTCCCAAACTACGTCATATCGTAGAACAATCTATTCAATCCGCTAAGTTAGAAGTTATTGAAAAACCTCTACCATTTTTATTTGGAGAAGACTTTAGTTTTTATGGTCAACAATTAGCACCCTCTTATTTTGCTTTTGTAGGAACTCGAAATAAAGAGAAAGGGTTTATCACAGGTTTACATACATCACATTTAAATTTTGACGAAAAAGTACTTATTGATGTTGCGAATTACTATGAACAAATCTTGAAACATTATGGAGAGGAGTAAATTACATTGACGGCAGTGTGGTCAGTTGATTCAAAAATATTTTTAAAAAATGTAATTAAAGTAAAAAATAATCATCCAATTATGGCAGTTGTAAAAAATAACGCTTATCATTATGGATTAGAATTTGCAGTAAAGACATTTTTAGAAGCAGATATCAATACATTTAGTACCACTTCCTTAAAAGAAGCAGTTAGAGTTCGTAATCTTGCGCCTGATGCTACAATCTTTTTAATGAATGCGGTTTATGATTTTGATACAGTTCGAAATAATAATATTCAAATGACACTTCCTTCTCTAGAATATTATCATCAATATAAAAGTGAATTAAAAGATATTAACGTTCACTTAGAATTTGAAAATTTACTACATCGTTCAGGTTTCAGAAATCTTAATGAGATTAAAGAAGTACTTCATCATCATGAAAACGATAATGAAAGTGAAATGAATATTGTTGGTCTATGGACCCACTTTGGTTATGCAGATGAATTTGATGTTCCAGAATATGGTATTGAACGCGAATCATGGTTAAACGTCGTTAATACATTATTAAGTGAAGGATACCAATTTGAGTTCATTCATGCTCAAAATAGTGCTAGTTATTATCGTGAAGGACAACAACTTCTCCCTAATCATACACATGCACGTGTAGGCATAGCTCTATATGGCTCAAGACCATACAGCAAATTAAATGAGAATGAGATTGAACAAGCTTTAACTGTAAAAGGAAATGTGATTCAAGTTCGTGAAGTAAATAAGGGAGATTATTGTGGATATAGCTTTGCATTTGAAGCAACACAAGACCATACACATCTTGCAGTGATTGATATTGGCTATGGTGACGGTATTTTAAAGAAACGTGCAAAATATGAGGCTTTAATTAATAGTAAACGTTACCCTATTCGGGCGTTAATGATGAGTCATATGTTTGTTGAAGTCGATGATGATGTTCATGCACAAGATGAAGTGATACTATATAATAATGATATACGCATTGATGAATACACATTCAAAGGTGTTGGCGCTAATTCAGAACAACTTAGTGCGATGAATCATGATTCTCTTATAAAGGAGTATAGATAAAGATGGTAGTTAAATATAATGATTACGGTGAATTAACAATGGCGGGGACGAGCTTGAAAACATTAGCTCAAAGTTTTGGTACTCCTACCATTGTTTATGATGAAGATGAAATTCGCAATCAGATGCGTCGATTTCATAGCGCTTTTCAAAAAAGTGGATTAAAATATAATATTTCATACGCTTCTAAAGCATTTACTTGCATTCAAATGGTGAAATTAGTTCAAGAAGAAGACTTACAATTAGATGTAGTATCTGAAGGTGAACTTTATACAGCATTAGAGGCTAAATTTGATCCTAGTCGCATCCACTTCCATGGTAATAATAAAACGAAACGAGAAATACAATATGCTTTAGAAAGTGGCGTTGGATACTTTGTAATTGATTCTCTAGAAGAAATTGAATTAATCGATCGCTATGCAAGTGATACAGTTAATATTGTTATTCGTGTGAATCCTGGTGTAGAGGCACATACACATGAATTTATTCAAACAGGTCAAGAAGATAGTAAATTTGGACTTTCAATTCGCCATGGCCTTGCAATTCAAGCAGTTGAAAAGGTCAGAGCATCAAAACACCTTTATTTAAAAGGAATACATTTCCATGTAGGATCACAAATTGAAGGTACCGAAGCAATGATTGAAACAGCTAAAATTGTTTTAAACTGGCTTAATGAGAATCATATCCAAGTTGAATTACTTAACTTAGGTGGCGGTTTTGGTATTGAATATGTTGAAGGTGATGTAAGCTTCCCTATTGAAGAAGGTATTGCTGAAATTACAGATGCGATTAAATCTGAATCAGAAAAATTGAACTATGATATTCCTGAAATTGGTATTGAACCAGGACGTTCAATTGTCGGCGAAGCGGGCATTACTTTATATGAAGTTGGAACAATTAAGGAAATTCCTGAAGTAAATAAATATGTTTCTATTGATGGCGGTATGAGTGATCATATTAGAACTGCTTTATATGGAGCAAAATATCAAGCATTACTTGTAAATCGTCATGAAGAGGCAGATGAAACGGTAACCATTGCTGGAAAATTATGTGAGTCAGGAGATATTATTATCCGAGATGCTAAGTTACCTTCATCAGTAAAACGTGGAGATTATTTAGCAATTTTATCTACTGGAGCTTACCATTACTCTATGGCATCTAATTATAATCAAATGCAAAAACCACCTGTTTTCTTCTTAAAAGATGGAAAAGCACGTGAAGTTATTAAACGTCAGTCATTACGTCAATTAATTATTAATGATACAAAATAAATTGAAATGGAAGAGGAACAGAATCCGTTTTAAATTCGGTGTCTCATCCTTGATAATGAACCCCAATATATTAAAAAAATGCCTGAGACAAAATGAAGTTGTCTCAGGCATTTTTATATATAAAAAACACCCTACATCTTGGTAAGGTGCTACTAAAGTCAATATTTTTGCAATCTATAAATTATAGTTTAACAACGTTTGCAGCTTGAGGACCGCGATCGCCTTCAACTACTTCAAACTCAACTGCTTGACCTTCTTCTAATGATTTATAACCTTCTTGATTAATTGCTGAGAAGTGTACGAATACGTCGTTTTCTCCTTCAACTTCGATGAAGCCAAAACCTTTTTCAGCGTTAAACCATTTAACTGTACCTTGTTTCATAATTGTGAAACCTCCAAGACTAAAATTCATTCAATATGCATTATTCGCATATTACAAAAAATACGTGTTAAAAATATGTATAAATAACAAAATGCTATCAATCAATATTACAGATATTCTTTGCAATATGGAATAAAACTATTGCTTGGTAACTATTATATGTTAGTTTGAACTAAATTGCAATACAATTATAGAAAATTCTCTTTTAATTAATTTTTGGTAGATTATAATAAACTTCTTTATTATTTAAAACAATAAAACTATAAAATATTTGTAAATCTTCATCACAATCTTCACAAAAATTTAAATCACAATTATTATAAAATGCATAAATATTATATTTACCAATCATATAATTATTATAATATTTTTTACTTTTTTTGATAATTGATTGATAATTTTCTAACATTTCTTCATAGTTACTATAATGATGTTGTTCTACGATTTTTTCTGTCCAGTCGCTAAATAACCACCATCCCTCATAGTCAGCACGAATCTTTGCAACTGTCCACATGACTAAGTCCCCTCTCAAAATAAAATTCTAATAAATATTGTAACTTTTTTTTAGTCGAATTCAAGCTTAAAGCCTTTGTTCTTTGAACTGAGATATAGACTAGATGAGTACTAATTATTAGTTTTTTACGGGAATAATACGTATAATATAGTTAAGAGGTGGTATGATGCAACATAAACATATACAAGTATTTGGAACTGTCCAAGGTGTCGGCTTCCGTCATTACACTGAATTAATCGCAAAAAAATATGATATATTTGGTACTGTTCAGAATGTTGAAGATTACGTAGATATATATGCTCAAGGTGAAGAGAATCAATTAAAAACGTTTATTGACAAAGTGACTGCTGGTGCTTCTCCTGCGTCTTCAGTTTCTGATTATAGTATTGAAGATTTAGACGTAACAAACGAATATTCAGAATTTAAAACGATTTAAATAAAGGAAGATGAATATTGAGATATAACCTTTCTCGACTTCTGGGTGTTTTAGTAGGAATTCCAATAGCTATTATCTCATGGGTTACAAGTGTAATTGGATTTGATTTATCCTTTATTCTTGATGCCTTAATAGGTATTGGAATGTTTTTTGTATCTTATTTTCCTACTCAAAGATTGACATCCAAAAAATATTTAAAAGAAATTGGATTATCACGTAGAGATTATCGTTTTGTTAATCAACAACTCAGTCTATCACATAATAAAATTCGTAATATTTTAAAATCATATATAAATATCAGATCGATTAGAGATTTCCGTCAAATTAATGATATTTACAAAATCTCTAAGTCTATTCATTTTGCGGTTAAACAGAGACCTTCATTATTTTTCAAGGTAGAAAGTTTCTTTTATTCGCATATAGATAATGCGTTAAATTTGATTGATGCATATACTCATTTATCTAAAATGCCAAAAAAATCTGCTGAAGAAAAACAAAAGTTAGAGCAAACGCGTATTACTCTAGATGAAGTGAAACGTACACTAGTTGCAGATTTAAAAAGACTTAATGAAGATGATTATGAGCGTTTAGATATTGAAATGGAACTTAATCGATTACAACAAAATCGATATAAAAAATAATAATATAAAGTTAAGAATGGAGAGAATTTTTAAATGAATCAAAAAGACCAATTTATTAACTCACATCCATTAGATGAATATGTAAATCATCAAACTCATGATGTTTCGACTCAAAATGTTAAGCAGGACTTTGAGCAACAATTTAACGAACAAGATTTAAAAAAAATTGATTCAATTAGTCAACAAATTAAACCATTAGATAGTGAAGGTCTATTATCATTTGGGACACATCTACAACAGAATATGTCTCAATTTTCACATCAAATGTTAGATGAAGTTCAATCAAAAGATGTAGGACCTATTGGTGATACTTTAAATCAATTAATGTCTAAGTTAAGAGAAGTTAACCCTGATGACTTGAATCAAGAAAATCAATCTAAAATTAAACGTTTATTTAGACGAACAAAAGCTTCAATAAATGAAGTGTTTTCTAGAATGCAATCTGTAAGTTCACAAGTTGATAGAATCACTATTCAATTGGATAAGAATAAGGAAAATTTAACCAAAGACATTCAATTACTAGATCATCTTTATGAACAAAATAAAGCATATTTTGATGATGTTTCTCTATATATTGCTGCTGCACAACGTAAAAAACAACAAATCAAGGCTAATGAATTGCCTAAATTACGACAACATGCAGAACAATCAGGTAATCAAATGGATATTCAAAGTGTCGCTGACATGGAGCAATTTGTTGATCGGTTAGATAAAAAAATATATGATTTACAATTATCACGTCAAATTGCAATTCAGACAGCACCACAAATTCGTATGATTCAAAATGTGAACCAAGCATTAGCTGAAAAAATTCAGAGTTCTATACTCACAAGTACCCCTTTATGGAAAAATCAGATGGCCATTGCCCTTACTTTAATGAGACAAAAAAATGCTGTAACAGCTCAACGTGCAGTTACTGATACAACAAATGACTTACTTACTCGAAATGCAGCAATGTTAAAGCAAAATGCAATTGAAACTGCTACTGAAAATGAACGTGGAATCGTAGATATTGAAACACTTAAATCCACTCAAAGTGATATTATTGAAACAATCGAACAAACACTACAAATCCAATATAATGGACGTCAAAAACGTCAACAAGCTGAAAGAGAATTATCACAACTTGAGAATGAATTAAAAGAACATTTACTCACTATGAAAAAAGAATAGACAAATTTAAAACACCGATTACCCTCGTTTAAAAAGGTAATCGGTGTTTTAAATTTATTCTTTTTGATAAACAATATACGATTGATTCATAAATTTAGATACGATATATCCTATAATGATTGAAATAACAGCTATAGGTAGCCATTCTAATGAGTATTGTTTAAGAGGTAAATGATTTATAAAATTCAACTTTACTAAACCTAATGTATTTATTGTACTTACAATTGAAACAATACTAACAATGATGATAGGTATCTGTTGAGCAATAGGCTTAGTAGGAATAAAACGAGCAAGTAAAATTAAAATAATCATAGTGATAGCTACAGGATAAATAATACTTAATACAGGAACAGACATTTTTATAACAGAATTTAATCCTAAGTTAGCCAATATAAAACTGATAATTGTAAAACATATGGCATATACTTTATAACTTATTTTTGGGAATATACTATTAAAATATTGACTCACAGATACAATAAGTCCACAAGCCGTAGTTAAACAAGCTAAGGCAACGATGATTCCTAGTAAATATTTTCCTAAAATGCCAAATCCATTTGTAGCCATAGTAGTAAGTAAATAAGTTCCTATATTTTGATCTTTAGTAATAAGAGATGTAATCGTATTTCGACTTACTCCCATATGATTACCAATATAGCCTAGAGAGACATATATAAAAATTAATGCTAAAGCGGCAATAAATCCAGCTATTACAGTTTGTTTAAATATCTGATTGGCATGTTTAACTCCTGTTGCTTTAATTGCATTAACCACAATCATTGAAAATGCAATTGCAGCGATTGCATCCATAGTTAAATAACCTTCTGTAAATCCATGAGAAAAACTTTCTAAGTTTGAATGATATATTTGTGGATTCCCATAAGATGAATCATTACCTTTATAATCTATGAATCCTTTTATAATCATCGCTAAAATTGTGATTAATAATAAAGGTGTTAAAAAAGAACCAATTCGATCTACTATTTTTCCAGGATTAATACATAAATATAAAACAATAATAAAATAAATAAGTGTGAAAATAAATAAAGATATATTACTATTTGAATGAGTAATAGGTGTAACAGTCATTTCAAAAGACGTAGATGCAGTACGTGGTATAGCAAATAGAGGTCCAATGGTTAAATAAATAATGACTAGAAAAACAACTGAAAATCTTGGTGATAGTTTATTAAAGGCACCAATATATCCTTCTTTATCAAGTGCACCGACGACTACTCCAAGTAATGGCAAGCCTATTCCAGTCAAACAAAAAGCTAAAATTGCAGGCCAGAAGTAGGCACCACTTTCTTGTCCTAAATTAGGAGGGAAAATTAGATTACCTGCGCCAAAAAACATAGCAAATAGCGTAAAACCGATAATCCAAGTATGTTTGTTCATAGAATTGCTCCTTTTTATGTATATGTTTGCAATATTTAACATTCTAGCACAAAAAGAATTTACAAGTCTATGTATGTCATGAAAATTTGAATACTATAAATTAATGTAAAGTTTAATTATTTTTTATTATTAGAAAGATTTTAATAATAATTTTTTTAACAATGGTGATAAATGACTTGGTAAATTTTCAACACCTTCTACAAATAATGCAAATTGTCCATAAATATTATGAATTGTTTCTTCAATATCTTCAGTGATAGGATCTTGGCTCAAAAAGACATTAAATACTTCTATTCCAAATTTACGAGCCATTTCTACTGCTTCATATGTATCTAAAATGCCATCTTGAGCATAGTTATACGCTGAAGGTTCCCCATCCGAAAAGATAATTAAAAAACGTTGTTGATGACTTCTTCTTAATAAGCGTTCACTTGCAATCCGTATAGCTACGCCATCTCTATTATCATCTTGGGGGTGTAATGACATAATACGAGGGCCACTTTTTTCCATAATTGAACGATCGTAATGAATGATTTCATCAATTATATTGGGTTGTTTTCGATCATCAGAGTCAAAAGCATCTTCATTAAAAGCAAGAATCTCATGCTTAACATTAAGTGCTTTTAATGTTTCATGAAATAATACTACGCCTTTAATCGTTTCTTCCATTTTATCAAACATGCTAGCAGAGACATCAATTAGTAATGTAAAAGTCGCATCAAATGTTTTACTTAGATCTTGTTTTTTATAAAATAATTTGTATTGATCATCTATAAACCAATTGGTTAAATCACGTTGAAGACGACCTTTAGTCAAATTATGACGTTCATCAACATGTTCTCTATCAATTGTTTTCTTTATAATTTGAATTAAATCTTTTGTTTCAAATTGTACATCATTTTTAACTTGTTGATAGCTTGAAATGTATTCTGGTTCTATATCAGGCACTTTCCATTCTATTTCAACATTTTCATTAATCCCACGTAAAGCAAATGAAGAATTAGAACCTATAAAACCACCTTCATCACGATCAAGTGAATTATTAGAGCCACGTCCTTTTTTCGTCATCATATCTGTCATATCATCAGTAGAATCACCTTCACGTGCAGTATCGTTATCACTCATAACATCACTGTTTTCGCCTTCATGTAGTTCCATTTCAAGGTAAGAACCACCTTCAGATTTACTATCTTGAGCATTTGTTTCTGCTTCAGCTGATATAGTATCATTTTCGTCATCTGTATTGTCCTGTCCATCAACGTGACTTGCATCAGTACGTTTAATATCATCATAAGACATTTTATGAATGGCTTCATATACCTTTCTTGGAAGATGATAATATTCATTTAACATATCATGTGATAGCATTTCATCGATTTGGAACATGATACGTTGTGAGAGGTACATATTGTCTTCAGACGATTCATTTTGGAAAAAATCAGGTAAATATTGAAACATGTGATTTAATATATCATCTAACTGTGGATGTATGACAGGTATATCAAAGAAATTTTGACTTAAAAATGCACGTTCTAAATATAAGAACAGTAAATCTGTATATACTGTTTTTGTTTTATAGAATTTAATTTGTGATTCCGTATAAGATAATCTAGTTTTCAATCTTAAGTCAATTGTTTTAGCTGTGCTAGGACGATCCTCTTTAATAAAATTAAATACACGCATATCTTCTAGTAATCTAAATAGCTGATGATAAAATTTAGGATGACTAAATTCATCATCATGTAAGACTTCATTTACGATAGCTTCGTCCATCATTTTATATCCATAAGCAGCAAGCATGACATCTGTTTTTAAACCTGCACTTTCAATCTCTTTTGGACGATGAGACCAAAACCAACTAGTAATTAAAGTGTTATTAATAGGATCATAATAAGGGAACTTTTGAATTTTAACCTTAGTTTGTTCGTTTTTCAGTAGTAAGCGCGCTAAATCTTGTAACATCATGACTTGTTTAGCATCTAGCTGCTCATCATTAAATTTTATAAAACGATCACTCATAATAATCCCTCTCTAAAAGTTTAATTCGATTGCATTTTTAATAGCTTGCTGTTCGCGTTCATCTTCAAGTTTATCGATAATTGTACGCTTAATTGCTCTCTCTATTGGCATAACTGTAATTAAGTCACTTAAGTCAATTAACGCACGAATACTAGCTGCTTCTTCTGAAATTTGTCCTTGTTTTGACATTGTACGTAAGTCTTCATTAAATTTAATGATTTTTTTAATTATATCATCATCTTGAAGTTGGCTTTGTTGTTTAATGACATCTTTAAGAATGTCTCCTCCAATGTAATCAACTTGTATGACAATAAAGCGGTTTTTTAATGCTTCATTCATTGGTAATGTCCCAACATAGCCTTCATTTATCGCAGCAATTACATTGAAACCAGGGGCTGCTTTAATTACTTCTCCAGTAAAAGGATTGGTTAACTGACGTCTATAGTCTAATACGCCATTTAAAATAGGTAATGTTTCAGGTTTAGCCATATTGATTTCATCAATATATAAGATATGACCTTCTCGCATGGCTTTTATAACTGGGCCGTCAATAAAAATAATTTCTTGTTGACCTTGTTCATTTGTTTTTATTGTTTTAAAACCTAATAAGCTCTCTGCGTCTAAATCAACAGAACAGTTAACTTGATGCATCGGCGTTTGGACCACTTCACTTAAAGTTTCAGCTAATCGTGTTTTACCAGAGCCTGTAGGGCCTTTTAATAAAATATTTTTATTTAACTTAAACAATGCTTTTGCATCATTGAATACAGATTGATCTGAATTGATATAATGATTATTTGGCATTTTAATATTCTCCTTTATAAGATGAAAAAATAGACCAAGAGCGTGTATAAATGTATAGATATTGGCACATCACTCTGAGTCTTAATTTAATCGTTATCTTTTTAGAAATTGAATGTATTTAAACTTCTTTAAAATAATCTTTGTAATAACCACCTACTAGACCAGAGTTATCAATGATTTGATAATATTCTTCAGTTTCATTGATGACATCATATTGTTTTCCAATAGTAAGCATATCTGATACTGTGAATTTTTTTGCATCAGTATTAACTACCATCACTTGTTTAATTGGTGTGCGTGATTTCCAATCTTCATGTAACATTCCCATTTTAAATCCTCCAATAAAATGATTTATATTAATTTTTTTCTAAAGTATATATGAAAGAGATGCCGCTACCTTCAGTAATGCGTAACGATTGAGCATCACCTTGATTTAATATTTGATAAGGAATACCTATTTCATCCAGTTCTTTTTGTGCATGTTCAAAGTCTTCAGTTGAATTTGTACTGAATTCAATTTGTTCCACAATTCCTTCTTCTTTTAATTCAACTTGTTCATTAGATTGATATAAATGAATTTCTCCACCAAGTCCACCATCTCCGATTTCAAATACCTGGACAGTTTGATCAGGAAATTCAGTAGATTCATATTCAGCATAATGTGTTAAATTAAATACATTTTTAAAGATAGAAGTTGTAACCAATAATTCGTTTACTTTAATAATTACTGGTCCCAATCCTTGAATTTGATGAAGAGGATTAACAGCACTTTCAAATGTGGGTGTCCCTAATCCAACGCCAACATTTAATTCATTAGAATAGATATCAAAAATTTGATGATTATCATCTTTAAAATTAAAGTGCTGATTACCGTTTAATTCAGTGATTGAACTAAATTGAATATTATTTTTTTCTAATATTTGTTGGTATTCTTCTAAACCAGCATTCGATGGTGTTCTTAATCCCACGCTTGATATATGTACATTTCTATAATTAGGATTAGGAACTTCTACAAAGTGAAGTCTTGTACCAGGATTTAATTCAGCATCGCCAAAACGTAATGCCTGTCTTTTTGTTGCAACATTAAGACCTAAAATATTATGAAATAAATTCTGTGTTTTTGAGAGATCACTTGTTCCAATCGTAACACTTCTTAGTCCACTCATTCATCGACACTCCCATTTATATATCTTTTCTTAAACATTATAACGTATTTTATATATGAATAATATGTTGAAATCTTAAATAAGAGAGCTGTTTTTTATTATAAAATATACGTAAATAAAAACATTATAATTAATTAAAGTATGTATAATAAATAAAATGTTTATAAGATAATATATATATTATTCCCCTCCCCTACCTTGTCTAATATAGATAGGGGAGGTATATCATAGGTTATTTTAACTGTATAAAAATGAAATTGACAAATTATATGAAGTTCGTTTTTAAATTAATGTAGCTTTAATGACTATTATTTTTTAATGAATTCGTTTGTAATATCCTTAAAAATATTTGTTAATTTTTGTCCAACTACAGTACTTAATTTATCATTTTTATATATGTTAGCCTCTGCTTTGGAAAAGTCATAAATAGATAATGAGGTATGCACTTCTCTGTTATTTTTTATATTCTCAATTTTTTTAATACTAATATAACTAAAACATAAAAAGAGTAGAATAAATTCATTATGAACTTATTCTACTCTTTATCAATTTATGATTAAGGTTTCAATATATTTAGCTCTTTAATAAACGAAATTAAGATTCTAATAATAAGTCTTCTGGGTTTAGATAGAATAATATATATTGTAGTTATGCATAGTAAAACGCTGAATTGAAGCGGCTTTTCAATAACTTTCACATAAATAAATACGCATGAATATTCATGATTGGTAAGTTCTGTGGGGGGAATATGGGGGATTATAAGATTTTTTCATATTCTATTATACTTTTATCATTGTTTAAATTATATAAATCAATACCATTATAGTTTTTATATAAGACAGTTTCACCCAAAAAATCATATTGATAAATAGATGTAATATCTCCTTCAATTTTGTAACTTGTAGAATAGTATTTTTGTCCAAATTTTCCCATTGATATAAAAATCACTTTTTTAACCCCTGCTTTAAATAATAAATGTTTGGCTGATTCTGCTGAGTAACCGTTTGTTATATAATCATCAATTATACAAACAACTTTATTTTTAATTTGTTTAATTATATCAGGATTTACAATTAGCGTTTCTAGGTCTTTATTGCATTTGTTTGTTTGTCGATCATTTTCACCGCCGTGTTTAGGTTTCATTTTGTTTTTTCTTATGAGTAGTTCTGTCCCATTGATAGGCTTCTTATCAAGTATTGTACGTACAAATTCTTTTATAAATGCAACAGAAGTATCGGTGTTTTGAGGATCAGATGATGGAAAAGTTCCCCAAAATTCAACATCTTCAAAAAGAGGATTTGTTCTAACTTCATTAGTTAAGTGAAAAAGTAACAATAATAAAATTCTTTGATCACGAGTAGGTTCTTTCTCTTTTAAATTTGATTGAAAAATATTTTTTATGCGAGCTTCATTTTCAGGTTTGTTATAAGTATTGGCGTTATTTAAGCTCATAACTACAAATGAATTATCAAAATTAATTTGAAAATAATTACCTTTATGTACATCATATGCATTAAAACAATCAATTATACTTTGAAACGAATAAATAGGTAATCCATATTTTTTTACCTTTTCTTCAACAGCAAAAGTTTTGGGATTCATAGGATCAACACTAAATAATGGCATTTTACAATTGAAAGAAAAAATGGCATCTTCATTTACAACCCCAACCATACAAATTAAATGATTCTTTTTGCTTACCTCATCTATAAATAATTTTCTTGTTTCGTACCCCCTCTCATAAAAATGGATTTTATCTTTATAAACGTCTGGAATTTTTTCACGCATTTGCTTAATAGAATTATTTCTTGCAATAATATTTACATCAATTTCATTTTTAGTAAAAAAATCTACAATTTTCAATCGTTTATCAATTAACTCGTTATTATCAGTGAAAAGTAAAAGTTTTGATATACATATTGATTTATTCATATAGCATTTCTCCCCCAAAACCATATAATTTGTTATTTATAGTTGCATCTTTTTGATCAATAAATAGTATTTTTTTATTTGCTTGGCTTGCGTTTTTTATTGTGTTCATTGTACCACTCTTTAAATTAGTTTCTATAACAACAATTATATCGCATATATTTGCTATATATTTATTTCTATCTAAAAAACTGGATTTATAAGTGTTTTCATTTGGTCCTATAGATGTTAAAGCCAACCCCTTTTCTAATATATCTAAAAATAATCTTTTGTTATTTTTAGGATATATATTGTGGAAATTAGTTGGTAAAACTGCAATCGTTTTACCTTGATGATTTATTGTTGTTCTGTGAGAAATAGAATCAATTCCATTTGCTAAACCACTTACAATAATGTATTCATCGTCGATAAATTTTCTAGTTACTTTTTCTGTAATATTGATTGAGTTTTCGGTTGGTTCACGTGTACCGATAATAGCCACTCTTTTATGCTTTTTTGATAATAATGAAATATCTCCTTTAGCGTATAAAAAAAGTGGCATAATATTACTCGGTATTAATGAAGTGATAGCATTTTCATCATATTTAAAATATATTTTGTTTTGTTTTTTATTTTTAAAAAAATCATCTTTAAAATATAAGTTTTTCTTGAAGTTATTATACTCGTTATATTTAGTAGATAGATTGAGATCTTTTTCAGTAAATAATTCTTTTAAATTATTGTTAGCAGAGTTTTTATTAAAAATAATTTTTATAGGATCTAGATTTTGAAGATAAATTTTTTCTAATAACTTCGAACTAAATCCGAATTGGTGTAAAAAGAATAAATCACTTCTTATAAATTTAGACATTGGAACCTCCTTAACAATAGTGTTTTACGTAACGAAAATATAAATAATTGTTAACCCTTAAATGTTATTATACACGTAATTAAATTAAATTAGTTAATTAATTTTCGCTATCCACTCATGATATTGTTTCTTGCTTGCGTTCTTGTATTTTTTAAATGATTGTGGCCCGTCCTTGCCTAATTTACTTTGCATCTTATTAAATGAATGGCGTTTCTTGCGCGCTGCTGCTTTTGCTTTCTGCGTTCTGTTATATTTCGTTGCCTCATTAACTGTTCTAGTATCTTTATCAGGGTCGAACATGTGTGACTTATCCAATGTCTGTTGTATATCTTCATCGCTTTTAAACTTAACAACATATGGCTGGAAGTTACATTGACAGTTAGGGTGCAATGGGAATAGTCTATGCAAATCTACATGTGGGAATTTGTCGCCCGGCTCTGTAACAAATACGATACCTCTATAAGCTGCGCATTGCCCACAGGTAGGAATATTACCAGTAACTTCTACATGCTTAACCTTGCGCTCTGAATACCTGTTGAGGTGCCCATGATTTTATGCTTGCTGCAGTTTAGTACGTGTTACTGTCTTTGCGTAAAAGTCCACCGGTAAATGTTTACCGTCCTTTGTAACAAATGCAGTCATACCTCTTTTACCAAACTTCTCGCCAACATGTTGTGTGATCTGCTTTGTTGTCATGCCTGTTTTAATCCTTTTGAGTATGAATTAATGATACAGGCTGGCAAAACATTTGCCATTGTAGTACTTAATTCTTCATAAAGCCGTTTTAATAGAATATACAAATATTTTACTTCTTCATTGTCTTCGATATCTATAATTGAACGTAAAACTACTATATTAATTACAATGTACTTTCATCAGATGATTTAGAAATGATAAACAATTTGATTAAAGCATATATCTCAACTAAACATTTGTTTTTGAAGGAACCAAAAGATTATTTTGACATAAAAGAAAGTATTATTAATGATCAAAATAATATAGACGGTGATAACTAGTGTATGTAAAAGAAAAAGTGAGTAAATCAGGCATTAAACGTTACGAATTTTTTGAGAAATATATAGATCCACTCACAAGCAAATGGCGTGAAGTTTCTGTAACTAAGAACAAAGATGCTAAAACATATCAAAACGAAGCGAGAAAGCTATTACAGAGTAAAATAGAAGTGAAATTGAAAGACAGAAATACGAAAGAGTTAAAAGGTCTAACATTACATGATGCTATGACTGAATGGTTAGAGCGTGCTATAAAATCAGATAATTTAAAACAAAGCACGATTAACTCATATAAGTATGAAATTGGATCTATGAAGAATGATATTGAAAAGGATATTAAAATCATTAATGTACATTTCCAGTATATGCAAGATTTAATTGATATGTGGGCTAAAAGTGTTAGTTATTCACGAGTAAAGTCGCATAAGAATAGATTGATGTCCGTATTTAAGTATGTACGTGACGTGTACGATATGAGAGATATAACAGCTATAGAGCGTGTGAAGTTGCCTAGTAATAAGAAAACATATGAGCAAACAATTGAAGAGCGTGAGAACTATCTAAATGAACTGGAACAGCACCAGTTACTAAATGCATTGAAAAAAATGTATGACAAGAATTTCAATTACGCTTGGGCTAAAACATATTATTCTGCATATAAAGCATTAGAAATACAATTACTTACTGGTATGCGTATCGGTGAAGTCTTAGCGTTACAATTTAAAGATATTAACTTCGAGAAGCGGTTTATTGATGTAAATGGTACTCTAGTAGACAGAAAAGATCCCATTTCACAAAGATATGGTGTTAAAGACATAACAAAAACGGGTTCAAGTATGCATAAGATTGGTATCACTGCACGAGCAGTTGAAATTTTTGACGAATTATACAAATACAAACAATTTAACGAATTAGATCCTGAGTTTTTGGAACGAGATTTCATATTCACAAATAAAAAAAGTAATCCCCTTTCAACTAATAAGATAAATTATATCTTAAAAGAAGCATTGAAGATTACCAATATCACAAAACGTGTCTCAACACACACAATGCGTCATACCCATGTATCTATATTAGCACAGCATGCTATCCCCTTAAAAGCTATTCAAGAGCGTGTGGGTCATTCTGATAGCAATATAGCATTGAGGATATATACACATGTTACGGATAATATGGCGCAAAACTTGATTAATGAGCAAGAAGCATACGATAAAGATTTTAATAATCAAAAATATAAATTACGGTTAGTGCAATAAATATATTGAAAGCGTCCTTTTTATTTAGGCGCTTTTTTATTTTTGGTTCAAGTTATAATAATTACTAATATTAAAATAATGATGATATGGGGGGGATTCGGGGGGATTTTCCGTAAATGCATAAATACATAAAAATACAACGACGATAAACGCCGTTGTATTAGGGTTAGTAAACTATTTTGTGTTGTGGATTAAGATTCTAGTAGTAAATCTTCTGGACTCTCGATAAGCTCTTTAATTGTTTTTAAGAATCCAACTGCTTCTTTGCCATCGATAATTCTATGGTCATAGCTTAATGCAATGTACATCATTGGTCGGTTTTCGATTGTATCTTTATCAATAGCAATTGGACGAGTGATAATTGAATGCATACCTAAGATAGCAGCTTGATTACCATTAATAATTGGTGTACTCATCATAGAACCAAATACACCACCATTAGTGATGGTAAATGAACCATTTACCATATCATCTAATCCAAGTTTTTTATCACGTGCTTTTACTGCTAAATCTGCAATTGATTTTTCTAGTTCAGCAAAGTTTTTCTTATCACAATCTCTAACGAATGGTACTAATAATCCATCATCTGTTGAAACAGCAATACCAATATCATAGTATTGTTTAGTAATCATATCGTCTCCATCAATTTCAGCATTAACTTCTGGATATTTTTTGAGTGCTGCTACTGCTGCCTTAGTAAAGAATGACATAAATCCTAATTTAGTGCCGTCATGATCTTTAATAAATTGTTCTTTTTTACGTTTTCTTAATTCCATTACATTTGTCATATCAACTTCATTAAATGTTGTGAGCATTGCGGTATTATTAGATACTTCTAATAATTTTTTTGCAGCTGTTTTCTTTCTTCTAGACATTTTTTCACGGATCACTGGTTTATTAGGCGTATTAGCAGTTGATTTTTTAGATGTTTCTTGTTGTGAATTAGGTTGAGTATTTTGATTAGATTGACTTGGTTTTTGACTATTATCAACATCTTCTTTTCTTATCACATCGCTACCTTTTCCAGCTACTTCATTTAAATCAATACCATTTTTACGAGCATGACGACGTGCTGATGGTGTTGCATTCACTCTTTTATTATTGATTGATTCTGAGTCGTCATTTGAACTTGTATCGCTACCTTGTGCTTCAGTAGAAGTGCGTGGTGTTGAATAATTAGTTTCTGCAGAATCTGTTTTTGTGTTTTCATTTTCAGAATTTGAATCGTTATTTTGTGATTCGCTTGAACTACTTGTACTACCTTTACCTTCACCGACAATTGCAATAGCTTGGCCCACTTCTACAGTGTCGCCTTCAGATGCAAGTTGTTCTTGAAGTATACCATCTTCTTCAGATACAACTTCAACATTCACTTTGTCAGTTTCTAATTCAAGAATAGCTTCTCCTTTTTCAACATTATCCCCTATGTTTTTTAGCCACTCTGCAACTGTACCTTCTGTAATTGATTCTGCTAATTCTGGAACTTTTACCTCTGCCATTATATTTCCCCCTAGTTATTTTTGACACTATTTTCAATAATTTTATGTTGAACAAGTTTGTGAATTTCTCCATCACCTTCGGCAGGTGCTGCACGTTGTATTCTACCCTGATAACTTAAATGATATTGATGTCCAACAATAGATTTAAGATATGGGTAAACAAATAACCATGCGCCTTGGTTTTTAGGTTCTTCTTGAACCCAAGCAACAGATTCTAAATTTGGTAATTCTTCTAAAGCTTTTTTAATGTCCTCCTCTGGGAAAGGATATAATCTTTCCACAGCAATAAGTTGTATATTTTCATTAGGTTCTTTTGCTAATGTTTCTTTTAAATCAATAAACATTTTTCCAGAAGCTAAAATGACTTTTGTTACTTTAGCTTTTTGAGCATCTTCAACAATAATTGGTTTGAAACCGCCAGTTGTAAATTCACTAATTGGCTTAGCCACTGTTTTATTTCTTAGCAAACTCTTAGGTGACATCACAATTAATGGTCTCATCGCTTCAGTATTTAAACTTTTAGCTTGTGCACGTAATAAATGGAAGTAGTTACTAGAACTTGATAGATTGACCACTGTACTATTATTTTCAGCCGCCAGTTGTAAGAATCTTTCTAAACGTGCTGATGAATGTTCAGGACCTTGACCTTCAAAAGCGTGTGGTAAGAATAAAGTTAGACCACTACGCTCGCCCCATTTGGCTCTGGCAGATGACATAAAATTATCAAACATCATTTGTGCCATATTTGAAAAATCTCCATATTGGGCTTCCCAAATATTCATACTATTTTTATTTTCAACATTATATCCATATTCAAAGCCTACGACTGCAGCTTCTGATAATGGACTGTTATGTACTTCAAATGTTGCTTTTTGATTTGGTACGTGATGAAGTGGTGTATACGTATTACCATTATCTTCATCATGTAATACAGCATGTCTATGACTAAATGTACCACGTTCACTGTCTTGACCTGTGAGACGGATTGAGATGCCGTCTTGAACAATTGTTGCAAAAGCTAATTGTTCTGCTTGAGCCCAATCAACTAAACCATTTTCATTTTCAAAAGGTTCTCTACGTTTTTCTAATACTTTATTTAATTTTTTAAAGATTTGGAAATCTTCAGGATAACTAAGCATTGCTTCATTAATTTCTTTCAAATGTTCAAAGCTAAACTCTGTTTCATCGCTTTGTAAAGGTAATTGAAGCGATTCTGGTTTATCCATTGCAGTGTTATTCATTTTATCTGATTTATCAATTTTATCTTGAGCATTACGCATTTCTTTTTGTACAGAATCAATGATTTCAGACATTTGTTCTTTCGTCAAAATGCCCTCATCTACAAGTTTATTTCCATAAATGACTTCGACTGAATCATGCTTTTTGATATTGTGATATAACACTGGATTTGTAATAGATGGTTCGTCCATTTCATTGTGTCCGTAGCGACGATAACCTACTAAATCAATAACAAAGTCTTTATGGAATTCTTTTCTAAATTCCATAGCAATATCGATGGCTTCAATTGTTGCTTCTACATCATCTGCATTCACATGAAGAATAGGTACATCATAGCCTTTAGCGATATCTGATGAATATGTTGTAGAACGACCATCAATAGGTTCAGTTGTAAACCCAATTCTATTATTTGTAATTATGTGTAGTGCCCCGCCAGTTGAATAACCATCTAAATTACTTAAATTCATTGTTTCAAAATTGATGCCTTGACCAGGATATGCAGCATCTCCATGAATAATAATTGGCATACCATTATAGAAATCAGTAGTTGGTCCACCAGCATGATGTGTATCATCTTGAGCAGCTCGTGTTTTACCTATTACTACAGGTGCAACGATTTCTAGGTGACTAGGATTATTTGCTAAAGAAATACGTTGTTCAATACCATATGAAGAAGTAGTTTTCACACCGCCTAGGTGATATTTAACATCGCCAGTCCAACCAGCAGTAAGTTTTAAGCTGCCATCTTCAGGTAAGAATTTCATTGGATCGGTATGCATAAATTCTGAAATCATCATTTCATATGGTTTTTCTAATACGTGTGTTAAAACATTGAGACGTCCTCTATGTGCCATCCCAATTTGAATATTCTGGATGTCCTCTTGAGCAGCTCGTTTCAATGTATGTTGCAACATTGGCACTAATGTATCTACACCTTCAATTGAGAAACGTTTTGCTCCAACAAAATTTTTATGTAGATATTTTTCAAAACCCTCAACATGAGCGAGTGTTTTGAATAAATTAATTTTTTCATCATTATTGATAGTAGCTTTATAAGGTGTTTCAATACGACGTTTTAACCAAGTACGTTCTTTATTATTATTAATATGATTGTACTCAAACGCAATAGAACCTTTATAACGCTTTTCCATACGCTTTAACGCTTCATAAGCATTATCGTATATATCACTAAAATGATCTGATACGATTCCAGGCGAAATATTTTCTAATGTTTCTATATCTAAATTAAACTCTTCAATTTCTAGTTTAGGAACATGCGTTCTTTCAGGTGCATTTACAGGATAAATATCAGCCTTTAGATGACCATATTGTCTAATATTATCGATTAAACGCATGAGACGTTTGATTGTACTATCATCTGCTGAAGTACCACTCCCATCTGTGGTAGACTTAGCCTTGATTTGTGCTTCGCCATTTTTTATTGTACTAAAAAGCACTTGTAAATCATCTGAGACAGAAGTTGGATCTTGAAGATAATCATCATATAAATCGAGCATAAGACCCAAATTTGCGCCAAAGTTTACAGGTGCTTCCGTAACATCCTTTTTATCCTTTGCCATATTATACCCTCCACAAAATAGTTAAACCGCTTACACAACTATCATAGCACTATTTTAACCATTGATAAAGACTATTAACTGAATATTATGTAAAAAGAAAAAATATAAATAAAGATATTTTTTTGAAATTTATGTTAATAAAAAACCACAGATTATTATCATCTGTGGTTAGTATTTAAGTTATTTAAAATTGATTTTAAATGTTGTAAATTCGTTAAGTTCACTATCTACAGTGATGTAACCGACATATTGACTCACAATCTTTTCGGCAATTGATAGGCCTAACCCATTTCCCCCTTGATTTCTTGCTCTAGACTTATCTACTCTATAGAAACGATCGAAAATAAATTCTTGATCTTCCTTTGGTATACCTAAGCCATGATCGGTAATTTCAATACTTATTTGTTTATTACGTAATTGTGTTTTAATACATATATGTTTTCTTTCTTTATCGTATTTCATGGCATTATCTATAAAAATTAAGATTAATTGCTCAAATTGATGACGGTTAATTTGCAATACCAAAGGTTTTTGTTCTAGTTCAATTTCAAATAGATAATCTGGATGGAGTTGTTGAAGTGCCTTAACTCGTGATTGGATTTCCGCATTGATATCAACGTCTTCTTTTTCTAATGATTGCATATTTACTTTATCCTTAGTTAATAATAATAACTCTTCTACTAACTTTGTAATTCTGTTCATTTCTTCTAGAGAAATATTTAAAGACTCTTCTAAAATGGCAGGATCTTTTTTACCCCAGCGTTTAATTAAGTTTAAATGACCTTGAATGATTTGGAGAGGTGTTCTTAACTCATGAGAAGCATCTTCAACAAATTGTCTTTGTTGATTAAAAGAGGCTTCAATTTGATACATCATTTCGTTGAAAGTTTCTATTAAATTATCTGTTTCTTCATAACTTGTATCAAGTTCTAATTTATTTTGGAAGCCGTCACGTCGTATTTGGTTCATTTTATTAGACATTGTTACCAGTGGTTTTGTGATTTTTTTAGAAATAATATAGCTAATACATGCTGTAATCACTGTAGCAAGTAGACCAAAAACAATAGCAATTATATACAGTGATTTTACTAAGTTATTGTAGTGTTCAAGAGAATGAATCAGTACACTATAGCCATTAAAGTTCGGACTATGGAGTGGTTCAGTAATTACTAAATACTCTTTCCCATTATGTCGCATTATCTGAATTCGATCAGTCTTTTGTAAATTAATATTAGGTATGAACTGTATTGTACTTTCATTAGAGGATTTCATTATTCTGTGACCTGTATGATTGTAAATAATAACTTCTTCATAATTTTCTAAGGAGGCACTTAAATCTAATATTGATATGCTATTAATCGGACGCGTTTGAATTAAATTGACAATATCACTTAAACTATGTTCTGCTTCATCTACTTCTCCTTCTCTTAAAGTATCTTTTAAGAAGAATATAATAATCAGACAAAATAAGATAATTGTAGTAAACATAATTAAAGTAGTGATTGTCATCCATTTATATTGTAATGTGTGATTTTTCATTATCGAATCACGTACCCTACGCCACGAACCGTTTCAATGACTTTTTCCTTACCAAAAGGTTTCAATTTATTTCTTAAGTATCTGATATAAACATCAACCACGTTCGTTTCTACTTCACTATTGTATCCCCATACATGATTTAAAATTTGTTCTCGTTGTAATACGTGATTACGATTCGTTGCTAGTAGATACAATAAATCATATTCAGTTTTAGTAAAATCTAATTGCTTGCCATCAACAGTTACTTTAAATGCATCAATATCTATTCTAATACCATTGATATCGATAATATCTTTATGAGGTTGGCGACGTAATACAGCACGAATTCTCGCAAAAAGCTCCTCAATTTCAAATGGCTTTACTATATAGTCATCTGCACCATAATCTAATCCAGTCACTTTATCGTAAGTATCACTTTTAGCAGTGATGATAATAATTGGTGTTGACTGTACTTGACGTACACGACGACAAATCTCTAATCCATTTATATTTGGTAACATTAAATCTAAAATAATTAAATCAAAATCGTTATTTAATGCTTTTTCTAAACCAGGTTCACCATCATATTCGATATCTACTTTATAACCATCATGTGTTAATTCTAATTCAAGAAATCTGGCTAAATTTTGTTCATCTTCTACGATTAAAATATTAGTCACTTTTTCAGACACCTCTTTTTTTAATAAACATAAGATTTCTTATAATATAACCAATATTTTATCATAAAATTAATTCGCCATTGGAATGAATAAAATAAAAATCAATATTTTAATTGACAATCGTTATCAATGAGATATAATAGTAGTTGAAAATGATTATCAATTAAATCTAAGTCCCCCCACAACTAAATATGCTTAGAGTTATAATCATTTTCAAGCCATTCCCCCTTAATTTATATGCCCGTAAATACTAATAAACGTTCGTTTTAAAAACGATACGTAAATAATAAAGAAGTGCACCAAATATGGTGCACTTCTTTATTATTTATTATATGGTTGTAGACTTATGTAATCCCTTTAATACTAAAGTTGAAAGAACGATACAGAAAGCACCACCAATGATTCCTGCTATAACATCAGTTGGGTAATGTACACCTAAATATACTCTTGAAATAGAAACGAGTAATATAAATGCTGCGCATAGTCCGATGATGATTCCTTTTGTGCTTCCTGATGCTTTACGATTAGCAATATACATTGCACTTCCAAAAAATGAAGTTGAACCCATTGCATGTCCACTAGGAAAACTAAACCCAGAAATATCAATTAAACGAAGTAATGTTGGGCGTTCACGGTCAAAAATATTTTTTAGTAAGGGATTTAATATACTTGATAATGACATTGTGATTACAAAAAATAAAGCTTCAATTTTGTAACGTTTAAGCATTAAATAAGCAACAAGCATTAATGATAAACAAACCATTGCCCATACTTCTCCAATTTTTGTTGCGCCTAATAAAATAGATGTGGTAATAAAACTTTCCGATGCATAGATAAATTCATATACTTCATTATCAATCCATTTACCTAAACGTGATTCATGGAAAAATGCAATGATGCCAAAGATTAAAGTAAAAACAATGAGCAGTGTAATGCGTTTTGTTCTATCCATCATTTGGTCCTCCTATATTAAAGCGCGTCATTTAAAATTTTATTAAATAAGTCTTCTTTAGTATAGCTTTCTTTATAAGATTCCATTTGATGAATAATATCATTACGATGGGACTCAATTTGTTTTAGTTGTTCAAGTAATTTAACTTGTGTAAGTCGATCTTCTGGAATCATTTTTCCATACCCTTTAGATTCAAAGTATTTAGCATTGTCAATCTGGTCTCCTCTAGATTGATCAAGCCCCAAAGGTATTAACAACATTGGGATTCTTAAAGTTAAAAATTCGTAGATAGCATTAGAACCTGCACGACTTATGACTGTGTCTGTAATAGATAATAGATGTGTTAATTCTTCTTTAATAAATTCATATTGGATATATCCTTTTTGTTTATATGAATCATCGACTAAACCGTGACCTGTTAAATGAATGATTTGATAATCATGTAGCAAAGCTTCAAGATTTTCTCTAATCATATCATTTAATTTTTTACTACCAAGACTACCACCCATGACCAGTAATACTTTTTTATCCGAGTTAAATCCTGTCATTTCATAACCTTTTTGTTGATTACCTGTCTTTAAGTCTTCTCTAATTGTTGCTCCTACAAAATCAGCTTTATCTTTAGGAAGATATTTGAGCGTATCTTCAAATGTTGTATATATTTTTTTTGAAAATTTTAAAGAAATTTTATTTGCTAGACCAGGAGTTAAATCTGATTCATGAATAATGGTAGGAATATTCAATGAACGTGCTGCTATAACAACAGGAACAGAAACAAATCCACCTTTAGAAAATAATAAATCAGGTTTTTCTTTTTTGAGAACTCGACGTGCATCTAAGATACCTTTTAATACTTTAAAAACATCTTTTGCATTTTCAAAAGATAAATAACGACGTAATTTACCACTGGAAATTGGATAGTATTTAATAGTCGAAATTTGTGATTCAATCATTTCTCGTTCAATTCCGTTTTTAGAACCAATATAAAGAGCTTGATGTCCTTTTTCTAATGCAGTTGGAATTAAACTTAAGTTCACTGATACGTGTCCTACTGTGCCGCCTCCGGTAAACGCAATTTTAGACATGATTATTAACCTCTATTCTTATATGTTTTTATAATATGCATAGAATGGTGCGCCTCTATCGAATGGATGATAGTCAATTTCTGCTTCTCCTACTTTTTGGAAACCAAATTTTTCGAATAAACCTTGAGCGGGTTTATTTAATGCAAAAGTATCTGTCAAAATCACATGGATATGATGTTTTTCTGCTAAATCAACTGCAAAATCAAACAGCTGAGTTGCTGCACCTTTATAATCTTTAGAACCAGCTAATCTATGGATAACATAAGCATTATTTCTATCAACTGGCCATTCTAAATCATCATACCACTCTGATTGTTGTTGGTCGACAACAATAAATCCATAAATAGTATCATTTTCCTCTAAAACATATAACGTATCAGCATCAATGTCTTCTTGAAAATGTTCTGTAACTGGGTACTTATCGTCCCATTGAGTATTACCCAAGGACTTCATTAAATCTTTTGCTTCTGAAACCAATGTTTCGATTTGATTAATATCTTCATGTTTACCTAGTCTAATCATGTATTAGATGCTCCTTTTTATTTTATTAATTTTAGTAATTTATCTAAGACTGTATCTTCTTTGTTTGATTTTTCAACTAATAATTGGGTGAATTTTTCATTTGTTTTATTATCAAATTTACCCGTTTCAGACAATTGATTATCTGATTGGAATGTTTTAATAGCATTAGCTAATTGATTATCAAATTGATTTGATTCATCTCTGTTATAGTAACCTAAAGCATTTAAACCAATTTTTATTGATTTAACATTTTTATTATTATCGCCAATAGAATATGTCTTCTCTGATGGAATGACACTTAATGATTGATACTTAGGAGAATCAATTTTAACATCTGGTTCAATACCTTTTCCATTAATATAATGACCATCAGGTGTTAACCATTTCATTTGGGTGTATTTTAATAATGAGCCATCTTTAAGTTCTCGAGTAGTTTGAACGATTCCTTTACCAAATGTTTTTGACCCATACACTTTAGCTTTATGATGATCTTTCATCGCTCCTGTAAAGACCTCTGATGCACTTGCGGACCCGTCATTCACTAAAATACTGACTTTCATATCTTTAACATCTTTTAAAGCATCGTTTGAAGTAGTAATTGTTTCTTTATCATTGCCTTTTTTTAGTTGAACAACAGTTTGTCCTTTATCAATAAAAATATTAGTCATTTTGACAGCTTCATCTAATAATCCACCTGGGTTATTACGTAAGTCTAAAATAATATTGCGAACGCCGTTATCATGAGCTTTTATAATTGTAGATTTTAACTCACTCGCAGTGTTTTGTTGGAATTTAGTAATTGTAAACACACCTATGTTACCTTTTTTCTTATATTCCACACTTTTCACATGAATTTTACCGCGTTTAATATTAATATCTTTTTCTTCAGAACCACGTTTAACGGTTAACTTAACGTTTGTGTCTTCTTTACCTCTTACCATTTTAACAACTTGATTTAAGGGTTTACCTACAACAGATTTGCCATTAACTTTTGTAACAACATCTTTAGGTTGAAGACCTGCTTTTTCAGCAGGAGAATCTTTCATAGGACTTGTAATCATAATATCTTTATTTTTCTTTTGCATTTCTGCGCCAATACCTACAAAATCTCCAGATACATCTTCATTAAAGCTCTTTGTTTCAGATTTTGTCATATACTCAGAATATGGATCTTTTAATTCTTTTACCATACCATCAATCGCAGCTTCAGAAAGTTTACTTGAATTTTGTTTTTTATAATAGTCTGTATTTAACGTTTTATATGCAAATTCTATTTTGTTCATTTCTTGACGTTCTTCTTTAGTTAAACCACTTAATTTATGAGTAATTCCTATCGTTGCAAATACTGCTATAGTAGTTGTAACGATAATAACACTTAATAAAATTATGATAAATTGCCATATTTTTAAATGCATCTTTTTTGTAGATGCAGGTTTATTTTTATCTGATTGTACATCATGGTGCTCCTCAGAATGATTATTCATAAAACCACTTCCTCTAATTCCATCTTGTATCTTATCCTTTTTCATAAAGATATAACTAGTATGTCTTTATTTTTAAGCAAACGCAAATGATAAGAAATTGTTTTTCTTAGGTAATTAAAGGTAAAAAGAGTGGCATATAAATCTAAAATTAAGATTTTATAATACCACTCCATATCATATTTAGACATAAAACGAATTTAAATTAGAATTTTAACCATTCTGTATATTCTTCATATAAATCGTCAAATACTGACATAGGTAACATAATGTCGCTTTGCATTTCTATATATTCTGATAATACATTAAAGTCACTTTCATGTTTTGGAAAAGATAAATCATTGAAAATTTCTTCGGCTAATTCACCTTTATCATCTTTACGTCCTCTAGCCGTTAAGGCAAATTGATAAAACGAATGATCTTTCATTAGCTCATTGTCACAGCGACAACTTTAGTTTCGCCTTTAATAGTAGCTTTAACGTCGTCGATTGAAATAGATTCTGTTTGATCAGAATTTGTAATAATAATAGGTGAAATAACCGATTTCGCATTATTTCTAATAAATTCTAAATCGAATTTGAGTAAGGGATCGCCTACTTGAACTGTGTCGCCACTGCTAACAAGCACGTTAAATCCTTCTCCATCTAACTGCACAGTATCTAAACCAATGTGTACTAAAATTTCAAGGCCATTTTCAGCTTTTAAACCAATTGCATGTTTAGTTGGAAAAACATTATCAACTTTTCCTGCAATTGGAGATACTACTTCACCTTCAGTAGGATTAATACCGAAACCTTCACCCATCATTTTTTGAGCAAATACAGGATCAGGAATATCTTCAATTTTGACATATTCGCCCGTTAAAGGTGCATATAATTGAATTTCTTTATTAACTTCTTTACCTTTGCCAAATAATTTCTTAAACATTAAGCATCTCTCCTATTTTTTAAAATGTTGAATCAAATCTCCATAGCCTAATTCTTCTAACTTTTCGTATGGAATAAATTGAATGGCTGCAGAATTAATACAATAACGTAGTCCACCACTTTCTTTTGGACCATCATTAAATACATGACCTAAATGACTATTAGCATCTTCTGATCTAACTTCAGTTCGAATCATACCAAATGATTTATCTACAAGTTCAACGATTTCATCATCATCTAACGCTTTTGAAAAACTTGGCCAACCACAATCAGATTCAAATTTCTCTTCAGAAGTGAATAAAGGTTTACCAGAAATTTTATCTACATATATTCCTTTATCGAAGTGATTCCAATATTCATTTTGGAAAGGGGGTTCTGTACCGTTTTCTTGAGTAACGAGATACTCTATATCATTTAATTCGCTTTTATCTTTTTTAATCATTTTGAGTCCCCCCAATGTGATTCTATAAATGCTTTTCTACCAGAACCGCGTTGATATTGCTCATAATGCATAGGATTTTTTTTATAATAGTCTTGATGATAATCTTCTGCTGGATAAAAGTTTTTGTATGGAAGAATTGGTGTAACGATAGGTTTTTTAAAAATACCTTCCTCATTTAGTTGTTGGATTTTTAATTCAGCAGCCTTTTTCTGTTGTTTATCATGATAAAAGATTGCTGGTTCATAGCTTTCGCCCCTATCAAAAAATTGCCCTTTATTATCAGTCGGATCAAATGTTTTAAAATAAACATCCAAAATATTTTCAAATGACGTAATATCTGGATTATAAGTAATTTGAACAGCTTCTCTATGACCAGTTTGATTTGAACATACCCGTTCATACGTAGGATTCTCTATGTCTCCGCCACTATAACCTGATACAACGTCTTCAATGCCTGGATATGATGTGAATGGTTTAACCATACACCAAAAACATCCTCCTGCTAATGTTGCATATGCCATCATATTACCTCCTCTATCTTCTTCTAAATTTACGATATTATGACATTAAATTAAAGTAATTAACTCAGTGGTCTATCATTTAAACCATCTATTACTATCCTCTAACTACTACAAGACCGATAGCACCTTGACCAGTATGTGTAGAAATGACTGGTGTCGTTATATTTACATCATAGCGTTGTTGACCAAATGCTTCATTAAATTGAGTTTTAACTTTTTCAACGAATTCAATCGTATTTGCATGTGCAATACCAATCGATTGAATGGTATGATTCTCAATGAATTTAGCAATCTCTTTTTTTAGATATTGGATACTAGAATTTTGAGTACGAGAATTATGTACGATTTCTAAATATCCATCTTTAAGTGTCCCTACAGGTTTTATTTTCATAATATTCCCAATTAAACCTTTTGTTTTACTGATGCGTCCACCTTTAATTAATTGATTGAGTTGGCCAATAACAACAAATAGTTTAATGTTTTTCTGTAATTCTGAAATACGTTTAATAATTTCTACACTTGAAAGATTAATATTTACAAGTTCGACTAGACGTTGAATTTGGTATGCTAAGCCAAATGAAATTGACTTTGAATCAATCACATTTACCTTTGCTTCTACCATATTGCTTGCCTGTAAAGCAGTTTGATATGTTCCACTTAGTCCTGAAGACATATGAATACTAAAGATTTCTACGTCATCATTATCTTTATTAAGTTGTTCATATAATTCAATAAATTTTCCAATTGATGGCTGACTAGTTTTAACGTCAGCGTCTTCTTCAATACGTTTAATATACTCCTCCGATGAGATATCTATTTGGTCTACAAATGATTCTTTATCAATTGTTAAATTTAATGGAACAACATGGATGTTATGTTGATTTAAATATTCAGCTGATAAATCTGAGGTAGAGTCTGTAACGATTATTTGTTTAGTCATATCATAATTTCCCCCGTTAGCTTATTTTCGTACTAAATGTAAAAAAGTATGTGGAATATTATTTTTTTCGTCAAGTTGACCCTCTTTAGAAGAAGCGACCGTCCAATCTTCAAATGTATACGGTGGGAAAAATGTATCACCTTGATGTTTTCCGTCTACTACAGTGATATACATATCGTCAACTTTATCAATCATTACTTCAAATAATGTTTGGCCACCGAAAATAAATACATGTCCATCTAAATTGTAGATATCCTCTATTGAGTGAATCACTTCAACACCTTCAGGTTTAAAATGTTTATTACGAGTTAAAACTACATTTTTTCTATTTGATAATGGTTTGCCGATAGACTCAAATGTTTTTCGCCCCATCACAAGTGTATGGCCAGTTGAGAGTTGTTTCACATGTTTTAAATCGTTTGGAATATGCCATGGGAGAGCATTTTTATAACCAATGACACGTTGTTGATCATGTGCCACTAAAATTGATAATGTCATTTATCATATCCCCTTTAAATTTATTTTTTAATTAAAGATTGACTACACAGCAATTGGCGCTTTAATTGCTGGATGAGATTGATAATTTACAAGTTCTAAATCTTCATAATTAATATCAAATATTGATAGTTCAGAATTTATTTTTAATGTAGGCGGTGCAAAACTTTCTCTAGAAAGTTGAGTCTTGATTGCTTCTATGTGATTAGAATAAATATGTGCATCTCCAAAAGTATGAATGAAATCTCCAACTTCTAAATTACATTCTTTAGCAATTAAATGAGTAAGTAATGCATAACTTGCAATATTAAAAGGTACACCTAGAAAAATATCTGCACTACGTTGATAAAGTTGACAACTTAATTTGTCATCTTGTACGTAAAATTGAAACATTGTATGACATGGTGGTAATGCCATGTTATCAATTTCAGTCGGATTCCATGCTGAAACTATGTGTCTTCTCGAATTAGGGTTTGTTTTAATTTGTTGAATTACCATTTTAAGCTGGTCGAAATGGTTACCATATTGATCGACCCAATCACGCCATTGCTTTCCATAGACATTCCCTAAATCACCGTATTTTTTAGCAAAAGCGTCATCTTTCAACACATTCTCTTTAAATTTTTTCATTTCTTGTTGATACACTTTGTCGAAATTTTCATCCTTTTGAGAACGATGCCCAAAATCTGTCATATCTGGACCATGATAATCTTTAGATTGAATATATTTTTCAAAAGCCCATTCATTCCAAATATTATTATTATATTTTAATAAATATTGAATATTTGTATCTCCTTTTATAAACCACAATAATTCAGTAGCAATAAGTTTGAAAGATACTTTTTTTGTAGTTAGCAAAGGAAATCCCTTCGTTAAATCGAAGCGAATTTGATGTCCAAATTTAGAAATGGTGCCAGTATGAGTTCTATCATCACGTTGATTACCAATTTCTAGAATTTCTTTACATAAATCATGATACGCTGAATCAAAAGGATTGAGCATATGTACATCTCTCCTAAAGTTTTATATTAATTATTATTATACTAGAAAATAGAAAGTTATTGAATGAATTATGTCATTGAATAGATATTATTTTAAATCCTATTCATTAAAAAATCTCTAATGAGTAAATAATCTTACTGAACTCATTTACTCATTAGAGATGTATATTTAGATAGAATAAACTAATCTAATAAAATTAACAATTTGTATCGAACGCATCTTTAATATCCATACAGATATCTTGAATATCTCGACCTTCAATATGTTCACGTGGAATAAAATGTTTTAATTCTGTGCCTTTAAATAAAGCGTATGAAGGGCTTGAAGGAACTTGTTGAATATAATCACGCATTGTTTGCGTTGCTTCTTTATCTTGTCCAGCGAACACAGTAACTTTATGTGTTGGTTTTTTATCATTTTGATCAGCAACTGCTACAGCGGCAGGTCTTGCTAAACCAGCAGCACATCCACATGTAGAGTTAATAACAACAAATGTTGTTTCGTCATCTTTAATATTATTCATATAGTTTGATACATCTTCACTTGATTCTAAACTTGTAAAACCATTATCAGTTAATTCAGAACGCATTTGTTGTGCTAGTTCATGCATATATTGTTCATACGGATTCATATAAAAACTCCTTTAATTATTATTACGATTAGCAATTTGTTTCCATACGGAACCTAATGCTTCATCGCCATTTTCAATTCTAGAAATTGCCATTTCCACTTGAAGTTTTACTTCGTAAGCATTATCATTTGCATGCGCTCTTAGAGACGCCAGTTGTGCTTCGCCACCTTCTTCAAATAAGAACATTGCAGCTCTCCAACGAACAATTTTTTGTGGATCATCAAGTGCTTTTTCCATTTCTGGCAAAGCTTCTTTAAATCCTAAATCACTAATACAGTCCCCTGCTGTACGTCGAATAGCAGGATTCTTATCATTTAGTCCTTTGTATAAGTATGGCAATATTTCTTTACTTTCAATCATACCAAATAAAACGATAGCTTGACGTCTAAGTGGTAGCTTATTTTCATTTAAAGCTTGTTCTAAGAGTGGAATATCTTCAAGTGTTGGGGTTGGAAATTCTGTCAACATTCTGAGGCGAACTTTCCAGTCTGATTCATTCATGTATTTCTCGTAGGAAACATGTTGATAAAAATGAGGTGTACCATTCTGTGTTATAGCTAAAGCTTGATTTACTAATTCATCCAATCGACTTTTTGGATATAATGCAATGATTTCTTCATAAACGTTTTCCATAACTACAGAGAGTTCTCCATAGCGTACACCAATTTCTTTCCATTTTCTGAGAAAGATAAGATTATCATCATCTTTTTGTGCTTTAAGCATACTATTAACAAAAATGTCAGGTAGTTGTTTACGCACTTCATCATGAGAATTTGTTAATTTAATCTGATATGGAATATTTTTAAAAGTAAGTATCTCGGCGTTTACTTCTCCATAGTGCGATTCAATTTGAGATGATTGAGCAATACTTTCTCCTTTTTGAAGTGACGTAGTAATTTGAGGTAGTACCTCTTCCCAATCTGCTCTTGGGTACTTATCAATAGCTAGAAAGTCAATTACATGAAATATAGATTTAACATCTTTAATTTGTAATAATTTATTAATAAAGTCAGGTTGAGATGTTTTGACCTCAGTATAAGTGTTAGACTGATTATCTTCACGCTTTTCGCTTAAAACGATTTTCATCGTATTTGGACTTGGTGTTGGTTCAATTTTTAATATTTCCACTAATCTACCTCCTAAAATTAAAATTTGTCTTTAATTTTAGGTACGAGGTCATTCCAATTGGCATGTTCATCTTTATCTACTGAAATAAAATCCATGACATAAAAAACTGACTTTACTCCTTCGATATCAAATAATCGGTTAATAAAATCAGGTTGACCATCTTGAATAGATGTATACGTATTTGATTGATTATCTTCACGTTTTTCACTTAAATTAATTTTAATTGTATTATAATTTGGTGTTTCTTCAATTGACTTAATATGCATAAATTCCCCTCCTATTGAAGTTCATTGCCTAATTGCTTAATTTGCTTACCTATTGAACATTCAGAAATACAGAAATGATGTGCCTGTGTTTTTCCTTCTGTTTTTCTGATATGTGTTTTTAATAAACATTTATCACAATAAGTATTCATTAATTCATCGATTCTTTCTATTGCGTTTTGTTCGGAATGTGTAAGTATAATTTTCACTCCTTATACTTAGTTTTATAAATATGGAGCTATTATAACTTATATGATAATTATTTTAAAACAATCTTTATTAATTTACACTATTTTTAAAATGAATTGATTAATGATTGTTGAATTTGAATATATTTTACTATAAAATAGTAGAGTTGCTTAGCGGTTTCTAAACACCCGCATTAACAAAATTTAGGAGGTTAAATGATGTATAATGAATTTTTTGGTATTGCTACTTTTTTGGTAACCTTTATTTTAATGGTTTTAATGTATCGTTGTTTTGGTAAACAGGGACTTATCGCTTGGGTAGCAATCGGTACAATTATTGCTAATATCCAAGTTATTAAAACGGTTGATATTTTTGGTATCTCAGCAACACTAGGTAATGTAATGTTCGCCTCTATCTATCTAGCAACAGATATTTTAAATGATATTTATGGACGAAAAGTTGCTAAACGTGCTGTATGGCTAGGTTTCTCCTCAACTCTAGTTATGATAATTGTAATGCAAATGTCATTACATTTCATTCCTGCACCAGAAGATATATCTCAAAAAGCATTATCTACTATTTTTGACTTAGTGCCGAGAATTGCTTTAGGATCAATTATTGCTTATATCATAGGACAACATATAGACGTATTTATTTTTTCAATGATTAAAAAAGTTTTCCATTCTGATAAAACATTTATTATTAGAGCATATGGAAGTACGGTCTTAAGTTCAATTATTGATACTGCATTATTTGTAACTATCGCATTTATTGGTACATTGCCTGCAGGCGTCGTATTTGAAATCTTTATTACTACGTACGTTTTAAAATTAGTTTCAACGGTTTTCAATGTTCCATTTGGCTATATTGCAAAGTCATTTTATCGTAAAGGGAAAATTCAAAAATTAGACGAAGGTTATTAAAACGATTATACAAGCATATTGTTTAGGTTTACTAAACAATATGCTATTTTTATAATAAATAGACTAATATCGCTTAGTTGATGTTTAAATTAGAGGTGTTTTTGATGGCTAAAATATTTTTTGATGCTGCGACAAATGGTAATCCAGGACGCAGTACGTGTGGAATAGTAATTAAAGAAAATAATACAAAATACACGTATACACATGATTTAGGAGAATTGGATAATCATAGTGCAGAATGGTCTGCATTTATTCATGCGTTAGAACATGCTCGTGAATTAAAGGTTTCAAATGCTTTATTGCACACAGATTCTAAATTGATAGAAGATAGTGTGAATCAAGGTTATGTAAAAAATGCGCGTTTTAAACCTTTTTTTGAAAATATAGAGATTTTAGAAGCAAGTTTTGATTTACTATTCGTGAAGTGGATTCCAAGAGATAAAAACAAAGAAGCAAACCAATTAGCGCAACAAGCTTTATACAAATTAACTAAGAATAAAAAATAATGTGTGATTAAAAAACTCTTCAAGTATTTTATATCTTGAAGAGCTTTTTTACGTGATGTGTTAGAAGTTAAATGATTAGTGCACATATGACTTTAAGAAGAAATTAAATTTTGGTTAAGTTCTTAAAACTGTTAAATTTGTTTTCTTAGGTAATGACAATGAACTATGCGGAGTAGTTTTTACTCTTATAAGGAAAGGTCTATAAGATAAATTTGTATTGATTGTTTTAATATGATTTGAAGAAATACTTTTAATTCAAAAAAGCCTGCAACTTATTTTAAGTTACAGACGTATAAAATCATCTTTGCGTAGATTGAAAGTTTGAAGCAAGATATTTACCAGATACATAAAGTTCATGTTCATTACAAATTGAAAGAATGTGATTCAATGAATGCACATATTCCATTTTTTCATATAATGCATTTGTATCAATGGGAACATCTGTATAAATTTCTGCTAATTGTTTCGATAGAATTAAATTTTCTTTATCAGTTGTAATTTTTTTCTGTTGACTAGGCGTAAGTGCCTCTATATTGTCTAGCACGCTTTCAACACTTCCATAAGATTGTATCAATTTAATGGCAGTTTTTTCTCCAATGCCTTTAACGCCAGGATATCCATCTGCTGCATCTCCCATAAATGCTTTAATATCAATAAGTTGAAGAGGATTTAATGCATACTCATCATGGAAACGATCAAGAGTATAACGATGATAAATATTAAATCCTTTTCTGATTAACCAGACCTCTACATGTTCATTGATACATTGTAAAATATCTCTATCTCCCGTTACAATATGCACTTCATTCTCTTTTGAATAAGCTTTGGCCAGTGTTCCTATGACATCGTCTGCCTCATAATTTACAACACCGATATTCACAAAACCAAATTGTTCTGCAATTTCTTTTACATAATCAAATTGAGGTATCAATTCATCTGGTGGCGCAGGTCTATTTTGTTTATATGAGGTATACATATCACTTCTAAAGGTCGACTGGCCCATATCCCAACATACAGCAACATGGCTTGGTTCTATATCTTTAATTGCTGTAAAGATATGTTTTACAAAGCCTTGAATACCATTAGTTGGAATGCCTTTAGAGTTAAACATAAATTGATTGTGTAGACTTGTAGCGTAAAAATGTCTAAATAATAGTGCCATTCCGTCTACAAGTAAGACACGTTGACTCATACATTGTTCCTTCTTTCTACTTTAAAAGTGGTTCTAATTTTTGATTTACCGTTTTTAATTGTTCAACGAGTGAATCATCGATATTTCTAGATAATAAGTCATTGATTTGTTCTAAAACATTGTTATTTAACTGATTAATTTCGATATCTGCTTCGTGTGTTAATGTAGAAACATAATCATCTAATTGTTGTTTTAATTCGCTTAGTGATGGCTGTAACAATTCTAATGTATTTGAACGAATCATTTCTTGTAGTTCTCTTTGAGTATTTGCATTTAAAATTTTGCGTTTAGATAACTGTTTAGGTAAAGCTGCAAGCATCTCTTCTAGGGCAATTCGTAATAATGCATCGTCAATAAAAGGCGCCGTTATTTTAAAATAAGGTTGGATAAGCACATGGACTGAGTTTAATTTTTGAATTGTTGGTGCTAATTGTTGATTTAGTTGAGAATTAAAATATGTTTTTATTCTTTCAAATAATAAAATTTGTTCTAAATATAATCGTTGATGAACTTGATCTAAATAAACTTTTGTGACACGTTTCTTTTCACTATTAAAATCGTTATTTTGTGTCATTTGACTATTATATACTTTTTTTACCTCATCTAATAATTGAAGTTGTAATCGTTTATTTAGATGATATATTTGTTCTTCAATCTCATTTTTAGTATGTTGCTTACTTGTAAGAACAATTTGGTTAGTTAATGGTGTTTTTTCCTTATAAGTTTCAAGTTGTTTTTGTCGTTCTAACATACGTGATTGATTAGTTTTAAATTCATTGATGATTTGATTAAAATTATTACGCATTTGTTCAATTTGATGAACAATTTGCTTTTCTAAAATCACTTTTGACTCAGTTTCAACAAAGTGATTAATACTGTCTTTTAAATTTAGAATGCCTTCATCTTTAGTCTCTAACGCACATTTACTTGATACACTAAATAATTCAGATGGCAGGTTTACTTGTGATAAAGCATCTTTTACATAATGTTCAACAGCTGTTAAATCTTCATTAGTTTCAGCTAAATCTACTGCATTAATAATCATTTTAAATGTCTGTACTTCACTTAATTGGTTGATGTCTTTCATATGTTCAATAAATGCTTTGTCATCATCTGTAAATGAATGATTAAAATAGCTTACATATAAAATCAAATCTGAAGAAGTTAAAATTTGTTCTGTCTCATTAGTATGGCGTTGATTATTAGAATGTAAACCTAATGAATCAACGATAATTTTATCTTTTAACCAATCTAATGGAAGATTTATATGAACGGTTTTAACAAATGTAGCGTACTCATCTTCAGCACTCCATTGCTTAATTTCATTTTGTGAAATGGTATGTGTTATTCCTTTTTTTAGCATGTCTTGATACATTGAAAAATGTTTCTCAACCGATGTTATAAAAGCCAGTTGATTTTTTTCTAATTGTTGTTTTAAAGATTCAATATTACTATTCACAAATTCTTCTAAAGTGTTAAAAGATACATTTTGATATTCAAGCATCTGATTTAATTCATTTAATAATTGATTATTTGTTTTCAAAGTAATTTGACTCTCATGGCCATATGAGATTTCAGTAGTAGCTGCTGTAGTTGGATTAGGTGAACTTACAAGATAATGGTCTCCAAGTAGTGCATTGATTAAGCTACTTTTTCCTGCACTAAAGGTACCGAACACCCCTATTTTTATAATCCTATTATCCATACGTTGCAAAGTTTCTTTAATATCTTGCTTTGTCTTTTTGTATAAAGGAACAGGCTCGATGATATCGAGAACTTGTTGTATATCTATGTTATGAGATGTTGTATTATCAGTTGATACCATATCTTCATCTAAACTTTTTGATGAAGATATGGTTGATTGATTGAATTCATAATGCGTTTCTGTGCGATCAATTAATTTATCGAGTGAATCATCCATATGAATATAATAATGTTTATAGTTTTCAGTTGTTAGTGACTGTTTTAAATTCTTGAATTCAAGATATTGTTCATATAAATCTGCATCATTAGGATCTACGCTAGATAATTCAGTTGCTTCAGTATGTTCGATAATGTCTTTAAATAATGGATCAGATTGTCTTTCTACATCACGAGCAATAGCTTTTAAAACCTCATCACTAAATGTTAAAACGTAGGTATTACTAATACTTGTTTGTGTTTGATATAAATTAGAAATTAAAGTAGGTTCAATTTGATAATGTTGGTTTAAAATTCGTTGATTTACTTCAGGATGATTAATAAAACGAGTAACAAAGGATAAATCTTCACGCATCGGTTGACGAATATGTTGATTTACTTTTTCTTGTAAACGCTCTACAACAATTTGTAAACGTTTTGTTCTTTCTTCTTCCGTTTTCTTTTTCTTATTTAGCAGGCCCCCAACTTTAAAGTCTGAAGCCATACTTTCGAGGTAATAACGAATATCTTCTCGCATATCGTGAGTCATTATATAAGCATTATCTAATATATTTTTACGTTTTTCTTTTAAGTATGTTAACAATTGAGAAGAATGATTTAATAATTGTGCTTCTTCACTTACAACTTGATTCTGTTGAAATTGCTTATAGGATTCTTCAAATTCAGATTCATTGATATTTAACTCTTCAAGTATATTTTGCATATGATCTTGAATGTATGAAAGTTGAGTAAGATTTATGAAATCAATTGTACGTGTAACAAAATCTTCAATAGGTTCTCGCTGTTTGTCCTTTTCTACTAAAAAATCTGAGAATAAATGAAGTTGATTTTCTGGATGATCAAATTTACTAACATAAAATAATTGAGCGATATTAATATCCCAATCTTGTAAAGATTGTTCCACCCTTTGCTTAAATGTATCAAAAGAAATTTCATCATTATTATGCTTATCAATTTGGTTGATAACAAAAATAATAGGAATGCCAACTTGATTCATACGTTTCATAAATTTGAAATTGAGTGCAGATTGAACGTGATTATAATCAACTGTATACACAATCATATTGCTTGTATATAAAAATTGTTCAGTTATAGATTGATGTGTGGAAATATTTGAGTCTACCCCTGGAGTATCTTGTAATGTAAAACCAAGATTAAATTTATTTGAAGGAAACTTTATTTCAATAGATTCTACATCAATATTTAATCGATTCATTGTTTTTACATCATCATATGTATTTAACTTAGCATATTTCTGATTTTCTAAATTAGCAATAATTTCTTCTTCTTTCGAGACAGAAACAATGGCCGTATTACTTGTAGTTGGTACAGGTGAACTAGGCAAGATATCTTGTTCTAATAATAAATTGATTAATGTTGATTTACCAGCTGAAAAATGTCCAACAAATGACAGTGTATATTGATTGAAATATACTTTTTTAATCACTTGGTTAATGGTATGCACTAATGCTTCATTATTCGATTTTTCTACTTCTTTTTTTAATTTGTATAATACATCTAATTGTTCATTATTTTGCATAATACTATCCCCTTTATTTCAATCACTCTAACATATAAAAAAATTAAGGTTATAAAACTAAAAAGAATTATAACCTCACTTTTAGGGTGATAAAACTAAATACCTTTAGCTTTGTTTATTAAATTTTATCATAAGAGAAAATAAAAACCTAAATAGAACGAATTAGTTAAACCAAGCTGGTTTATCGCCATCAGTATTTGGTTTATTTACACCAATGTTTTGTCTAGAATAAAGTTCAGGTTGTTTTGCTATACGCACTGCTAAATTGGCAACACTTCTTCTAGAAACTTCTGTTCCTTTAAATGTATCACCTTTTTGAGTTATTTCATAATCTGATTCATTTTTGAAAGTTAACCAAGCAGGACGAATAATTGTATAGTCTAAATTAGAAGCTTCAATTAAATCAGCTGCTTTACGATATTTAGTTAATTTTTCACCAAATTGGTCTTTGTTAAATCTATTGAATTTATCTGGTAATTCGTCATAAATACCAGGAGCAGCCACAAATATTAAACGTTTAACATTCTTTTTATTCATGGCATCTATAATGGCTTGCGCTTCTCTATCTAATGATCCTGATAAACTTGCAAAAACAACGTCTACTTGATCTAATGCTTTTTCTAAGTCTTCAACATTTTTAGCATCACCTTCAAATACAGTGATACGATTAGATGCGTAATCAGGAATACGATGGGCATTTCTTAAAAATAAGTCAACATTAAAACTAGAATTCTCTAAGAAAATTTTAGTTGCTTCAATTGATACTTTTCCGTTAGCCCCTACGATTAAAACTGTTTGCATAACTTTCTCTCCTTACTAAGATGTTTAATGTGCTATGTTTTTTAACATGCTTACTAATAACTTTACAATAGTCATTATTATAGTGCTAATAAATACGTTAATTTTAAATAAATATTATCTAATTTATTAAGAAAAATTTACAAAATTAATTATTTTTAAATAAATCTTTAAATCAACTTTATTTCTCTTTATTCGGCTTTTTTCCCCAATATTGGTAATAGGTGCATTCAATATAACCATTAAATAATTTTCTTCGTTTAGTTGCTTTACGATCCACTAAGTACTCAAATTCTTTGTTACTTGTAAGAATATACGTTGATAAATATGGATGTTGTTTCATTAATTTACCCACATATCTATACATCTCTTCTACTTCATCTCTATCTCCAATACGTTCTCCGTATGGTGGATTACCAACTAAAGCTACTGATCCTTCTTGATTAATGGTTAACGTATTAACATCCTTAACACTAAATTGAATGATATCACCTAGACCTACTTCTTCAGCGTTGCGTTTAGCAATTTCAACCATTTCAGGATCTATATCAGATGCATACACTTGAATATCTTTATCATAGTTAGCTTGTTGATCAGCTTCATCACGCATAAGGTCATAAATATTAGGAGGCATTACATTCCATTCTTCTGATACAAACTCTCTATTAAAACCTGGCGCAATATTTTGAGCAATTAAACATGCTTCAATCGCAATTGTTCCAGAACCACAAAAAGGATCAATAAATGGTGTATCGCCTTTCCAGTTTGCTAAACGAACTAAGCTAGCAGCTAATGTTTCTTTAATGGGTGCTTCCCCTTGGGCAATTCGATAGCCTCTACGATTCAGTCCTGAACCTGACGTGTCAATAGTAAGTAAGACGTTATCTTTAAGAATGGCTACTTCAACAGGATATTTAGCACCACTTTCGTTTAACCATCCTTTTTCATTATAAGCTTTTTTAAGACGTTCAACGATGGCTTTTTTAGTAATTGCTTGACAGTCAGGAACGCTATGAAGTGTAGATTTTACACTACGTCCTTGAACAGGAAATTGGCCTTCTTTATCAATAATGGTTTCCCAAGGTAAGGCTTTTGTTTTTTCAAAGAGTTCATCGAATGTTTTAGCATTGAAACGGCCTACTACTATTTTTACTCGGTCAGCTGTTCGAAGCCATAAATTACAGTTTACAATGGCTTTAGCATCACCCTTGAAGAAAATGCGTCCATTTTCAACTTGAGTATCATAGCCAAGTTCTTGTATTTCTTTAGCCACTACAGCTTCAAGCCCCATAGGACATACTGCTAATAATTGAAACATTATTTCATCTCCTTTGCCTCATATCATATTAGTATATTAACAAATATTAAAAAAATTATGTATATAAATTAAAAAAGCTCTCCATAAAATGGGAGAGCTAAACTAGTCTATGATATTTCTATAAGCCATGTTCTGTACCATTGTACTCATAACGTACACTAGCTGTACTGGTACTTTGGTGGTAACCATCTGTCTACAAATCTTTACTGTGCGAGTAAAGACGTCTCGTTTATACGTTGAATTCCGCTAAACAAGTGCTCCTACCAAATTTGGATTGCTCACTCGAGGGGTTTACCGCGTTCCACCTTTTATATTTCTATAAAAGCTACGTCACTGTGGCACTTTCAAAATACTTTAACCATATCAATCAATGACTTAGGTTATTTCATTGCCGTCAAATTAATGCCTTGATTTATTGTTTCATCAAGCACGAACACTACAATCGTCTCAGATTGTGTGAGCATGGACTTTCCTCTATATTTCTATAGCGATTACCCAAAATATCACTTTTGTGAGTATAACATAATTTTAAAAAGTTTAATAGATTTTTACATAGATAAGTAATTATTTTAACTATCAAAAACTATCATAATAGCAATCAAACATGCTTCGTAACAAGCTTATATCTTTAAAATACCAATGTGTTATTTACCAAAAACAGCTTTTTCAAGATTAGAAATTCTTTTTAAAATATCTACATTGTTGTTTGCTGATTTCGAATTGTTTGAAGCAAATGATTTATTATCAGAAGGACGTGAAGTTGCAACTCTGATTCTTAATTCTTCAACTTCTTTTTTAAGTTTATTATTTTCTTCAGATAATCTGACTACTTCATTATTCATATCAGCCATTTTCTGATAATCAGTAATGATATCGTCTAAAAAAGCATCGACTTCTTCACGACGATAACCGCGAGCCATCGTTTTTTCAAAGTCTTTTTCATAGATATCTTTTGCTGAAAGCTTTAAAGAAACATCTGCCATTATTTTCCACCTCATTCAAAACTTTGGTCTTGTTGCCATTGTAAATCGTTAATAAAGTCAGTAAGTTCATCAAATGTCACAATATCACAATTATAAGTTGTTTTTTCCATAAAATCAACTAGCATACTCTTGAAATATTTTGGACTTCCTTCTTGTTCATCATCATAAATTAATAATGTCATATCTGTGTGCTCTAACATAAACTGATCTGTTTGTTTAAATTGAAAAGGTCCCTGATATTCAGAATGAAATACACTGTCTAAAAATTGTGCTTGACTAGCAATAGCTTCATATTTTGCTATATTTTGCTCATTCCACTTGGAGGTATGACCATAAAAAGGTTTAATAATACCTAATTTTAATTCAGGATATATTTCTTGTAATTTTAACACTACTTCAGCCGTCCACAGTTCAATTCCAATTTGTCCTTGAATGAGTATCCATTCTAGTCCTTCATCAATATACTGTAATAATTTATGTTCTATAAATTGTTTAAGATAATCGACTTCTTTCATATTATCTTTAAATATATTTAACTCAAATGATTTATATCCGGTTACATATACTGTTTTCAATTTATTGACTCCTTATTATCTTCAATATATTTAAGCAAATTGTTAAGATCATAATTAACTGATTTTAGTTTTTCATTAAATAACTTTTTACTTGTCTTACTGTAGTGACACTCCACAGATAATTCTTTCATATTTTTAATTAATATTTCTAATTTTTTTTTATTCATATAAGGAAATTGAATAAGTTTATCATTATAGTGAGATAATTCTTCAATTAAATAATCAATTTTATTTACATAGGGAACGACGTCTCGATAAAATTGATTATCCGACTTTGTCAATTTCACTTTATTATAACAAGATGACATGTACTGCAGTTCTTGTAATATTTTATTAATTAAAGTGTACATAACAACGCCTCCTATATTCGTATAGTTTATTACAATTATTTTAGCCTATTATTTAGATATAATTTTTACATTATTACAAATTTTTAAACATATTGTTTTCACTGTTAAAGCACGTTAAAATAGAATAGATAATTAATGAATATATTTAATTATGTGTAGTATAATATTAAATATTATGCTCATTTCATTATTATCATATTATAGTTTAATCTTATTCTTTTAGAAATTAAAAGTTTAATATTAGACTTGTGTGGTGAGTATGATGAATTATCCGAATGGAAAGCCATTCAAACTTAATCCTACTAAAGTCGGAAGTAATCAAAGTGATGCTTCTAGTAAGATTAAATATGGCGGACGAGGTATGACTCTTGAGAAAGATATTGAACAATCTAATGATTATTATTTAAAACAAGGCGTTGCTGTTATACATAAGAAACCTACTCCTGTTCAAATTGTAAATGTTCATTATCCTAAAAGAAGTAAAGCAATAATAAACGAAGCATACTTTCGTACACCTTCTACAACTGATTATAATGGTGTCTATCGAGGTCACTATATTGATTTTGAGGCGAAAGAAACGAAAAATAAAACATCTTTTCCTTTAAATAATATCCATGATCATCAAGTAGAACATATGAAAAATTGTTTTCTGCAAAAAGGAATCGTATTTTTACTTATTAGATTTAAAGTACTTGATGAAGTATATCTATTACCTTTTTCGAAGTTTCAACCTTTCTGGGAAAGATATAAAAAGGAAATAAAAAAATCAATAACAGTTGAAGAAATTAAAAAAAATAGTTACTATATTCCTTATCAGTATCAACCTAGATTGAATTATCTTAAGACTGTTGATAAGTTGATATTAGATGAAAGTGAGGACCGCGTATGACGGAAAATAAAGGATCTTCTCAACCTAATAAAGGTAAAAATGGGAAATCCAAATCAAAAAAGAATAAGAGTGTAAAAAGAACGATTATTAAGGTTATAGGCTTTTTATTCATTGCTTTTATCGTTTTACTTTTACTCGGTATACTTGTATTTGCATATTATGCTTGGAAAGCTCCAGCATTTAATGAGTCTAAATTACAAGATCCTAAGCCCTTGGAAATTTATGATAAAAACGGTGACTTAGTTAAGAAATTAGACAATGGTGCACGTAGAGAACATGTTGATTTAAAAGATGTTCCTAAAAATATGAAAAATGCCGTGTTAGCTACTGAAGATAATCGCTTCTATGAGCATGGTGCTTTAGACTATAAACGTTTATTTGGCGCTATTGGTAAAAACTTGACTGGTGGTTTTGGTTCACAAGGTGCATCTACTTTAACTCAACAAGTGGTTAAGCGTTCATTCCTTTCAGAGAAGAAATCTATTGGACGTAAAGCACAAGAGGCCTACCTATCTTACCGTTTAGAGCAAGAATACAGTAAGGATGAAATTTTCCAAATGTATTTAAATAAAATTTATTATTCAGACGGTGTATATGGTGTTAAAGCTGCAGCTAAATATTACTTTAATAAAAATCTAAATCAACTTAATTTAGCTGAAGAAGCCTATCTAGCTGGCTTACCACAGGTTCCTAACCTCTATAACATTTATGATAATCCAAAAGAAGCTGAAAGTCGTAAAGAAACTGTTTTATACTTAATGCACTATCATCATAGAATCTCTGATAAAGAATGGAAAGAAGCTAAAGCTACTTCATTAGAAGATAACTTAGTGAAACGTACAACAAAAGAACGTCAAATTTCTAATAACGATTCTGACACTGAATACGATTCTTACATTAATTTTGTTAAAGCTGAATTAATGGGCAATAAACACTTCAAAAATAAAAACTATAGTGACTTAATGCAAAGTGGTCTTAAAATCTATACAAATATGGATAAAGATGTTCAAAAGACACTTCAAGATCGTATTGACAATGGTAATTACTATAAAAATGATGACCAACAAGTAGGCTCAACCATTCTTGATAGTAAAACTGGAGGCATTGTAGCCATTTCCGGTGGACGAAATTATAGAGATGTCGTTGATCGTAATGCTGCTACAGATACTCACTTGACTGGTTCATCACTTAAACCATTCTTATCATACGGTCCAGCAATTGAAAATATGCAATGGGCTACAAACCACGCAATGCAAGATGAATCAAGTTATTCCATTGATGGTGGTACATTCCGTAACTATGATGGGCAAGGTCATGGTACAGTATCTGCATATGATGCATTAAGACAAAGTTTTAATATTCCTGCCCTAAAAGCTTGGCAGCAAGTATCATCAAGTGCAGGTAAAAATGCTCCAAAAGATTTTGCGTCTAAAGTTGGTTTAGATTATGAAATTGATTTAGGGCCATCTGAAATTTTAGGTGGCGGTGCTTCTGAATTCTCACCTACTCAATTAGCATCAGCATTCGCATCAATAGCTAATGGTGGTACTTACAATAATGCGCATTCAATTCGCAAAGTTGTAACATCTGATGATGAAACTATCGAATTTGATCATACAAGTCATAAAGCGATGGAGGATTATACTGCTTATATGCTTGCAGAAATGTTAACTGGTACATTTAAACCATATGGGTCTGCTTACGGTCATGGTGTTGCTGGCGTTAATATGGGCGCTAAAACAGGTACAAGTACTTATGGTACAGAAGTTAATAATCAATATAACTTACCTGACAATGCAGCCAAAGATATTTGGATGAATGGTTTCACACCTAAATATACAATGTCAATTTGGATGGGCTTCAACCAAATTAAACAAGGCGGTGAAGATTCATTCTTAGGACATTCTGAACAAGAATATGCACAATATCTATATAAAGATGTGATGTCAGATATTACTTCAAGTAATGATGGGGACTTCAAAAAACCTGATTCAGTTACTGGTTCAGGTGCAAGTACACTATCTGTTAAAGATCATCCAGATAATAATACAACATCAGGAAGTAAATATGATAACATGTCTACTAACAATTCAGATAGTAGCTCATCAAGTAATTCTAGTAGTACAGGAAATAGTTCAAGCAATTCTAATTCTACCAGTGATAACAACTCAAATACTACATCAACAACGAACACAGGTAATACAACTGATAACTCAGCAAATAATTCAACTACGAACAACAGTGCTAACAATAGTACCACATCAACTCAACAAAATAATAATAATGATAATACAAATAACAATAGTAGTTTATCTAACATATTTAAAGCAAACACGATTTTTAATTTTAGAAAAGCATCGTAATAGCTTTAAAAACGACATAGTCTTTTATAAGGCTATGTCGTTTTTTTAATTAAAAAAAGTCTAGAACAACTTTGCTCTAGACTATCTTTCATATTAATTATTATTTTGATTTTTTCTTCTAATTTGATATGAAGCGTTCATTTTAATAAGCTCATTTTTTAATGTTTTCATTTGACTATACCCCATAAAGTGGTATTTTCTTTTTAACATATATTGATATCGTTCTAAAAAATTCATAGGAACAACTGGATATTGGTCTAAATGATTTAAATCAATAGACTCTATTTCATTAATTTGTTTAAAGAACAAAAGAAGCAGTTCAAAATAATCATCGATATATTGTTTTGCTAAATCAGAATTTAGTTGTCTTTTCTTAGCATAGACATCAAGTTCATTTTCTAGCGATTCAAATTGTGATTTATTAATCATTTGTTCCGACTTCCTTTTTCATTGCTTTCATGCGTTTTTGCCCTTCTCTACAATCCTCAAGTAATGGACAAATATCACATTTTGGTTTTCGAGCAATACAATGATAACGTCCAAAAAAGATAAGTTGATGATGACTTTTACTCCATCTTTCTTTTGGAATAATATCACACAAACGTTCTTCTACTTGTTTAACATTATCTTTCCACTTATTAATACCTAGACGCTTTGAAACACGTTCAACGTGTGTGTCTACTGCCAAAGAGGGCTCATCAAAAGCTACACTCATAACAACGTTCGCTGTTTTTCGTCCGACTCCAGCTAAGCTTTCTAAATCTTTATGTGTATGAGGAATTTGTCCACCGTACTGGTCAAGTAAAGATTGGCATAATTTTTTAATATTTTTTGCTTTATTACGATATAAACCTATTGATTTTATATCATTCTGCAATTCTTCTATATCTACTTTTAAATAATCTTCAGGTGTTTTATATTTTTTAAAAAGTGAACGTGTAACTTTATTAACTAAATTATCTGTACATTGCGCAGATAATAATACAGCTATTGTTAATTCAAACGGATTATCATGTTTTAATTCACATTCTGCATCAGGAAACATATCTGCAATAACGTCAATCATTTCTAATGCTTTTTTCTTACTTACCATCTAGATTCTCTCCATTTAACCAGTCAAATTTAGGTATATGTTTTACAGTATGAGTTAATTTAGGTTTGTTGAATTTTTCTCTCATTTTGTTAGATTCTTCTAAAGTTGTTACATTGTTTTTCTTCCAATTTAATAAGATACGATCAACATATTTAAAGCTTAATTTATCATGACTATATGCTTCATCTAATGCAGCACGTATTAAAGTGTAATCATGTTGATCTACATCAATCCATTGGTTGAGAGTTTCGATTTCATATGGTGATAATGGTCTCGAAAACAAATGCTCAATATATTGAAATAAATCTTTAAAGTTTTGTTGCGTTTGATGATGTTTAGTTTCATTTTTTTCTTGAGTTAAAATATCACTTAGCTTTTCGTAAAAACGGTTTAAATTCATATATTCAGTAAATTTTCCTTCCTCATCTTTACTTACATGCAGTGCAAGTAAATCACGCTGAATTAAATTTTGAATAATTGATGTTATTTCTCTTGGTTCCATATTTGAACCTTTTTGCAAAAATTCTATTGAGGGTTGTTTATTAGAAACTTCAGCGGCATAAATCAACTTAATCAAAATGACTAAATCTTTTTCATCTAAACCGAATTCATTGTAATGATCGAAAAGTTCCCTTCTAACTACGACAGGACGAGTTTTGAGTTGATGTGTGTCCATGATACCCCTCTCTTTCCTATTTTAAAAAGTGGGAGTGAGACATGAATAACATCATTTAGTCTCACTCCCCATGTATGATTTATAAAACGTGATATTTTTTATGGATATAAACGATTTAATAAACGTGGGAATGGTGATGTTTCTCTCACGTGTTCAACGCCTGAAATCCATGCAACTGTGCGTTCTAAACCTAAACCGAAACCACTGTGTGGCACACTACCATAGCGACGTAAGTCTAAATAGTAGTTATAACTTTCTGTATCAAGTTGATGTTCATCGATACGTTGTTCTAATAATGCTAGATCATTGATACGTTCAGAACCACCAATAATTTCACCATAACCTTCTGGTGCAATTAAATCTGCACATAAAACTGTATCTTCGTTATCAGGGTTAGGCTGCATATAGAATGGTTTAATTTTAGTTGGATAGTTTGTAATAAATACTGGTAAATCATAATGATTGGCTATAGCTGTTTCGTGAGGCGCACCAAAGTCTTCACCCCATTCAATGTCCTCAAATCCTTCTTCTTGTAAGAACTTGATAGCATCGTCATAAGAGATTCGTGGGAATGGCACAGATACTTTTTCTAATTTACTCGTATCTCTATCTAGCGCTTTTAATTCTAATTTACAATGTTCTAATACAGATTTTACGATATGTGATACATATTGTTCTTGAACTTGTAAACTTTCTTCGTGATTTGTAAATGCCATTTCAGGTTCAATCATCCAGAACTCAATTAAATGACGTCTTGTTTTAGATTTTTCAGCTCTAAATGTCGGTCCAAATGAGAAAACACGCCCGTGCGCCATAGCTGCAGCTTCCATATATAATTGACCACTTTGAGATAAAAATGCATCTTGATCAAAGTATTTAGTATGGAATAATTCACTAGTACCTTCTGGTGCACTTGCAGTTAAAATAGGTGGATCAATTTTAGTGAATTCATTATCATTAAAGAATTCATATGTTGCTCTAATAATTTCATTTCTAATTTTCATCACTGCATGCTGTTTTTTAGAACGTAACCACAGATGACGATGATCCATTAAGAATTCAGTACCATGATTTTTAGGCGTAATTGGATAATCATGTGCCTCATGAATGACCTCAATTGATTTCACTTGCATTTCATAGCCTAAATCAGAGCGATTATCTTCTGTAATCGTACCAGTAACATATAATGATGACTCTTGAGTAATTTCTTTAGCAAGTTTAAATGTTTCTTCATCTACTTCAGATTTCACAACCACACCTTGCATAAAACCACTGCCATCACGTAATTGTAAAAATGCAATTTTACCACTTGATCGTTTATTCGTTAACCAAGCACCTATTGTAACTTCTTGGTTAAGGTATTGTTTTGCTTGTTTAATTGTTGTTTTCATAACCAAACTCCTACTTCATTTTCTTTTTCTACAATACTTATCTATTTTAACAAAATAAAATATGAACTTCTAGCACCTGAATAATGTTCTCCCTATTTACAATAAACTATTTCTTTCTATTTTTCAGTTTATTCGTTTGCATGCGATGAAGTAATTTACTAAATTGCTGAATATCTCCTTTTTTTTGAGAATAAGATTCTAACGCTTGTTCAAAGAAGCGCTTATAGTTACTGTTTGTTAACCGATTGTCAAACGAAACAATGAGTCCCCTATCATCTTCGTTACGAATTAATCTGCCTAGACCCTGTCTAAAGCGAGTTACAGCATCAGGTAAGACATAATCTTTAAATGTAGATTCAAATTCGGAATCCATTAACCAATGCTTTGTATTATATTTATTCATAAATGGTAATTTAGCAATCATCACACATTTAATACCATTAGATTGATAATCAAATCCTTCAAAAAATGCTGATGTACCTAACAAAATAGCTTTATCAAAGTGATTAAACTGTTGAACAATTTTATAGTTTTGATTTTGTTGTTGGGTCAAAATAACATAATCATTAAATACAGGTAATTCATTTAATAATTCTTGTACTGTATGCATCATTCGATAACTAGTAAAAAGTACGAGACATTTAGATTGCGTTACAGTTATATATTCTTGAATATAATCTACAATAGATGCTACATAATCTTCTGTATTTTTAAAATTATAAGAAACGACATCACTTGGAATGTATATATTTGTTGATTTATGATTTTGAAGTGGTGACTGTACTTCATAAGTATTGAATTCTACATCTTTTTTAAACCAGTTTTTAAATGCCTCAAATGAATGATTGAATGTAAGTGTACCTGAAATAAATGTTAATGATTTAAATTTCTCAAGAACTTGTTTTGTTAAAATATCACGGACTTCGTAATCTTTTACAATTAGACGTATAGTAGATTTTTGATTCAAATTTTTGATAGATATGAAAGCAGTATGATTTTGTTTTAAACTTTGTTCTATATGTCTGTAGTTATCATTAATGTATAGTAACTGCTTACGTATAGATTTTATTGTTTTATGATTAATACCATTAAAAAATTCTAAAGTTTTATTGATTTTGTCCACAATTGCATGTAAATCTTTCAAAATACCCGTAGAATTAAATTCGAATACGTAGTGATATCGATGAACATCATCATCATGAATCTCTGAGTGTTGAACAATATCAAAAATATGATTAAATAGAGTTTCATTTAATTCGTGTAGCTCAGAAATATTAGATTTTAGACCAAACACGTCAATTGGTGGTATATCTAATCGTTCCAAAATACGTTGTTGTTCTAAATTATCTACTAATTTAAGAAGCTTTTCATTTTCATTTTTCCCTATTAAACCTAAATGATATTTAATGTCAGAATAGTTTAATTCATTTGTCACTTGATTAAGAGCATAATTAGGTAAACGATGTGCTTCGTCAATGATACAATCATCAAATAATTGATAGATTGAATTCTCTTGATCTGAATGAATAAGATGTGCATGATTCGTAATTCCAATTTGAATATTTTGGGCATTACGTTTTATATAATTGTAGTAATGAATATCGTGTCTTACTGGAACATAAGTTTCTAGTTTTTGGTCAAAATACATTTTTTGACCACCTTTTAAATTTAACTCCTGTATATCACCGGTATTTGTTTCTAATATCCATAGAAGTAATTGCATTTTTAAAATATTCACTTCGTAGTTGACTGTATTATCTTTTAAAATTTGACTTATTAATCCTAGTGAAATATAGTCTGTTTTACTTTTAATAAGTGCAGCATTAATTTTGAAATTTAGTGCATGATTAATACTAGGAATATCTTTTTGTAGTAATTGATGTTGAAGTAATTTTGTGTTTGTTGAAATCATGACATGTCTACCTGTTTCAACGTTATACATCAATGCAGCTAATAAATATGCTAATGATTTACCACTTCCTAAAGGTGCTTCAATAAGCGCCTTATCATTATGCATTAACTGATCTAAAATAATTTCAGACAAATATAATTGTTGTGGTCGATAAGTAAGTTGAAGTGCTGTCGTAACTTCTAAATATAAATCTTTTAATGAGCCCTTAAAATCTATCTGTGGTATCTTTAAGTCTTGTTGTTTTTTATAGATAATCTGTTCAAACTGAGCATATTGATGATCTATTTCATGTCTATGGTGCTGTCTTACCATCTCGAATAAAATATTAAATAAATCATATTTTAAATGCTTACTTAAATAATATAATTGCTTTAATGTATCTACAGGTAATGACTCAAACTTTTTGAAAGCTTTAATCATTAAATATGCTGTTGTTGTTGCATCTTCATCTGCTCGATGTGCATTCGTCAGAGGTATATTATGAGCATTTGCTAATTCACTTAATTGGTAACTTTTTTCAGTAGGAAACGCAATTTTAAATAATTCTAAGGTATCGAGTACTTTTTTAGGTTTAAAATGTATATTACTTTTTTCAAATGCTTTTTTGATGAAATTTAAATCAAAGTCAACATTGTGTGCTACAAATATACAATCTTTGAGTTGTTCATATATATCATCAGCAATGTCATAAAAATAAGGTGCTTGTTCTAGCATAGTTTCTTCGATAGAAGTTAAAGCTTGGATAAATGGTGGGATTTCTAAATCAGTACGAATCATTGAATGATACGTTCCTGAGATTTTATTATCACGTACAAATGTAATACCAATTTGTATAATTTCATCATGTTCAAGTTGGTTTCCGGTTGTCTCTAAATCTACTACCGCAAAACTTGTATATGCCATATCTATCTCTCCTAATTCTATCCGTATGCTTATATATCTATATCTGCGCTTATAAGTCGTCTCGTTTGATTATGTTCATCTTTTACAATCAAAAATCCGTCGTTATCAATATCAATAGCTTCACCTATAAATTGTTCACCACTTTCAGTAAATATTAACTTACGATGCCAAATATTAGATGTACGAATGTATTCATCTCTAATCGTATCAAATGAAGAATTAAGAAATTGATTATAACGATGTTCAATCTTTTCAATTAAATATTTTAAAAACTGATATCGGTTAATTTCTTCTGATGAATGATGCAAGCGAATGCTTGTGGCACGATGACGTATGACATCAGGGAAATCTTCTTCTTCATGATTTAAATTAATACCAATACCACATATAATGGCTTCAACTGCATCGGCATTTGCTACCATTTCTGTTAAAAAGCCGCATACTTTTTTATCGTTTATATAAATATCATTGGGCCATTTAATCTCTACTTTGTCTTCAGAAAATGCTTGAATAGCATCTCTAATTCCTAAAGCTATAAATAGATTGAATTTTGGAATCATTGAAAATGACACATTAGGTCTTAAAACAACAGACATCCATAAACCTTTTCCCTTTGAAGAAGACCAATTACGATTGAAGCGACCACGACCATTTGTTTGCTCATCACTTAAAATTAACATGGTATGTTGGTTATCAACAAGTGCTTGTTTAGCAATAGTTTGAGTAGAATTCACACTATCATATACTTCAATTTTAGATACTAACTGATTAGATTCTAATACTTTATTGATAATGCCACTATACCAATGATTTGGCGATGCATTAAGTTTATGTCCTTTATGATTAATTGATTCAATGTCACATCCATCCGCTTTTAATTGATCAATTACTTTTTTCACAGCTGCTCTCGATATATTAAGTTGATTCGCAATGTATTGACCAGAAATGTATTCTGATTGATGCTCATATAACATTTTAACGACATCTTGACTATATTTTGACATTTTCATTCACCCATTTCAAAATTTCTTCTTTGTTATTTTTAATTCTATCAGTAACAATCGCACATTCTATTTCTCTCAATACATTTTTTAACCAAGGTCCGCCATTTTTATTAAAATATGCAAGTATATCCTTTCCATTCACAGCCATTTCTTTACGTTCATGAAATTGAAGTTGTTGATTGATTTCTTTAATAGAAAAAGGATTGATAATAAGTTCTGAAGCGGTAGGAATTTGATTTGTTTGAAGCACAGAATAAATATTTAATACCTTTAATATATACTGTTCACTATAATCATAAACAAATAATTTTAAAGCATCTTTATTATTAATTTGAGGTAATGTTTCAATAATATTTATATAAGTATGTATATCTGACTTTTCTTTATTACTAATTTTTAATTGCTTTAAAGAAGGCAGATTATCATTTTTTATAAGTAAAATGGCTAACCATTGTTCAAATTCAAGAGGTTCATTGATATGAACACTTGTCATATCTAATTCACTAAAAAATGGAATATAATCAAAAAGTTTTAAAGATATTAAATTATGATAACTTTGTTTAACATTTCTTCCTAAGATTAATTTTTTGAATTCTACAACAATCCGCTCGATTGATAAATATTCAACGTCTGAACAAGTTGATTGCATTGCTTTAAAGGTTTCAGAATGAATATCAAATGTAAGTTGTGATTGAAATCTAAGCCCACGAATAATTCTTAACGCATCTTCTTTAAATCGTTCACTTGGATTCCCTACTGTACGTATCAATTTTGATTGAATGTCTTCTTGTCCACCAAAATAATCAAATAATTTATAATTCTTATCCATAGCAATAGCATTGATAGTGAAATCCCTACGTTGTACATCTTCATAGAGATTTCTTATAAAATGAACTTTACTTGGACGACGGTGATCTATATAATTGCCTTCTGATCTAAATGTCGTCACCTCGTAATTATCATTGTTGAAAACAACATTAATTGTGCCATGCTCTTTTCCAACTGGAATAGTGTGTTCAAATATATTTTCAATTTCATCTGGCATCGCACTTGTAGTAATATCAATATCATGAATCGTACGATGCATGATGTAATCTCTGACTGCCCCACCTACAAAATAGGCTTCAAAATGATGTTTTTCTATTTGATTAAGAATTGGTAGTGCTTTTTCAAATAATTCGTTTCCCATATTAATCCTCTTTTTAATTCAACATTTTTTTATAGTAATATTCATATTGATCGACGATAAGTTCAGAACTAAATCGTTGTTTAATATCTTTTAGCATATTGCCTTGTAATTCTTGATAGAGATGCTCATCTGTTAATAATTTCAGTGCATAAGTACTCGCCTGTTCACTATCTCCCACATCTACAATATAACCTGTTTCACCGTGCTTGATGACTTCCTTGATACCTCCAGCATTTGAACCTATAGGTACTACTCCTGTTGTCATTGCTTCTAATAATGTAAGACCAAAACTTTCTTTTTCACTTAATAGCAAAACTAAATCAGCCATTTGATAAAATTTGCTAACTTGATCTTGTTTACCTAAAAATAGTACATCATTTTCGATAGATAACGATCTTGCTTTTTTACGCATATCTAAAAGTTCTGGACCATCACCTAATAAAATCAGCTTGCTTGGTATATGCTTATGAACTTTAGAAAAAGTTTCTAAAATAGTATCAATACGTTTAACTTTTCGAAAGTTTGATACATGTATAAGCACTTTTTCTTCAGGCTTAATACCGTAAAGTTCTTTATACTTATTTTCATGTTTTGTAGGAAACTCTTTTTCTCGAACAAAATTATAAATAGGAACGATATCTTTATCTGTTTCAATAATTGATTTTGTTTTTTTAGCTAGTGATTGACTGACACTTGTCACGAGGTCACTTTGTTCAATACCAAATTTAATAGCACCTTTAAGTGAATGATCATAGCCTAAAACTGTAATATCAGTACCATGTAATGTTGTTATAATTTTAATGTCTTTTCCAGACATTTGACGTGCTAAAATACCACAGACAGCATGTGGTACAGCATAATGCATATGTAAGATATCTAAATCATATTCTTTAATGACTTCAGATATTTTTGTGCTTAATGTAATATCATATGGTGGGTATTGAAATACTGCATATTGATTCACTTCGACTTGGTGGATAGTAATATTAGGTAATGGTTTACGAATTCTAAAAGGAATATTTGAAGTAATAAAGTGAACTTCATGTCCTCTTTCTGCCATTTTAATTCCTAATTCAGTTGCTATGATGCCTGAGCCACCCATTGATGGATAACACGTAATGCCTATTTTCATAAAGTACCCTCTTTTCTATCCTTTATTTACGTTCAAATCGATTTTTATCTCTAGTATTAAATTTATGCATTGTTTCATCAAAACTTTCTGTCATATCAATACCAAGTGAATTAGCAATGCAAAGTAAGACAAATAAATTATCGCCTAATTCAGCTTTAACAGAATTTTCTTCTTCAGATAGTTTCTTTTGTTTTTCACCATAATAATGATTGATTTCCCTTGCAAGTTCGCCCACTTCTTCTGTTAGTCGGGCTAAATTAGCTAATGGAGAAAAATAACCCGCTTTAAATTGACCAATATATTCGTCTACTTCTTTTTGCATCTCATTTAAAGATTTCATCATCATTCTCCTTTTTTTACATTTCTTTCTAAGTATATATCAAATTAGTTGTTAATGCATTTTATCAATTCTATTCAAAGACGTCATAGAAAAAGAGCGAAACAGAATTCTTTTTTGAATTCATATTTCGCTCAGTATAACTACTTAAAAATCTTAAATGTTGTTATAAAGATTTAAAATTAAGTTAATTTATAAAGGTATTTTAGTTATCATTTGCACGTGCCAGTAAAATAATTCTAACAAGTTCGGCTACAGCTGTAGCTGTTGCTGCTACATAAGTCATAGCTGCTGCTGATAACACTTTTCTCGCATGTTTATATTCTTTTTCATTCACAATATTAAGTGCAGTAATTTGTTTCATAGCTCTTGAGCTTGCATCAAATTCAACTGGTAATGTCACGATTGAGAATAAAACTGCTAATGACATTAACCCAGCACCAATCCATAATGCAGTTGAGCCAAAAGCGCTACCTAATGCTGTTAAAAAGATACCAGCCATAATAACGATATAGCTTAATGAACTACCAATATTTGCTAAAGGTACTAAAGCAGTTCTAAAACGTAAAAATGCATAACCTTGTTGGTGTTGAATAGCGTGTCCAACTTCGTGTGCCGCAATAGCTGTACCAGCTACTGAAGGACGATCAAAGTTTGCAGGAGACAAACAAACTACTTTCTTATTTGGATCATAGTGGTCTGTTAAAAAGCCTTCGCCCTTAACTACATCTACATCATAAATTCCATTAGCATGAAGAATTTCTTCTGCTACTTCACGACCAGTTTTACCACTTGTTGATCTCACTTGTGAATATTTTTCATAATTTGATTTTACTTTGTGTTGAGCCCACATTGGAATGAGCATAATAATAACGATATATATAATATAAGACACTATAGACAATCAATTTCACTCTCCTTTAATAATATTCTACTGACAATCGATTTTTTAATCAAATAATTTAACCTTTATGAACTTATTAAAATAATAATAAAGTATAAGTGATATAATACTTAGCCATAGTGCAATAAAAGCAACTAAACTCACATGATATTGTATGAAATCATAATAAGGATACTTCTTTAATATATAGTCTACATAATCATTGTTAAATATCCATAACATTGAAATGAACAGACTAAGCATAGAGATTTTGAATCGTGGATAAAAATAGACACTTTCAAGGGCCATAATTCCATGACTTATAATTAAAAACACATTCATAATAGTTATGTCGTGATTATTAATAATCATTATAAGATTCATAATGACAGCCCATAAACCATATTTAAATAAGGTAACAAATGCTAGCCCTTCAATAATACTACTTTGTTTATTTATAATTAATAAACTAATCGATATACATAAAAAAAGCGATGCAATAGGGCTATCTGGTACAAAAATTAGATAATACCATTGTGTCTTAAGTATTTGATCACTATACCATATAAAACCATAAATGGTGCCTAAAACGTTACATATAAGCAATACTATTAGTATAGAACGTTGATATAATGATAACTCCCATAGTTGTCTTAAGGTAGGCATATATTCTGATTCCTTCAATTTTAATTTATGAGTGATTGGTTAGTACACTCAAAATTTGTGATAGTTGAAAAAAGCGTTGTTGATCTTTCAGTTGTAAACTCACATCAATATGATGCTCTAATTGTTCGATTAACGAATATTTTTTATTTAAGTCAAGACTTAAGTTATATATATTATTAAGATATGCAAGATATTGATCTGAATATATTAATTGTTGAATAATAAGTTCATTTAATCGCCAATCTTGATTATCATTGCATTCAAAATGAATGAATATATCAATACAAATATCCTTGGAAGCGATATAATTGAATATTTCATTTGTATTGATTAATGTTTGATTGTTTTTTGTTAACTTAATAGCAGAGAAATTGGAATGCTTTAAGCCAATTTCAAGAGTAATATGACTTTTAATTTTCTTATTTACAAAATGACTACAATTTAATTTTGATGGTGAAGCTTTTAAATAATTTAATAGCCACACACTAATTCTAGACTTAAAGTGATAATGAAACAAAGCATATTCAATATAGCTTTGTTTCATTTTAACTAGTGCATCATTCAATTTTAACACCCACTCTAGTCATTCAATCTACTCAATTCATCATTCCAAATTTCGCTAGTTGAATCGATGATTAATAGTTCGTTAAGTAAAGTTTTGGCTTTATCTTTTTTACCTATTTCAATTAAATAGAAATAATAATCACTCAAGAACGCACTTTGAGATTTCATTGTTGGATAAGCTAATTCATAGAAATGTTGTGCTTCAGTATCTCTTTCTTCTTCTCCATATGCATATGCTAAATGCCACATAAATACGGGATCAAGATCTTCTTCATCTACATATGATAGGAGTGAAATAATGGCTTCATAGTCTTCTTCTTGACGGAATAAATTACTTAAAATAAGTAAAGGTTCATGGTAAGCATTATCTACTTCAAGTGCTTTTTTAAGAAGTTCCACACCCTCATTTGCATCTCCATGTTCAATTTCTAAACTACCAGTAGAAACCATGAGTTCTTTATAAAATTGATTAAGACGTAATCCTTCTTTACCTGTTTCAATCGCATCTGGATAATTTTTCTCATTTTCATATAAAGATTGTAAATAAAAGTAACCTTGAACAAAGTCTGGATCTTTAGAAAGAAGTGTTGTCATAATTTTTATAGCTTCTTGAGTCAAATCATTTTTTTCATATGCAATGGCTTTTTTGAAAAAGTCATCAGAGGACATTTCATCTTCGCTAATTTCATCATATAGCTGTATAGCATCACTGTAATTTCCGCTTTGCAACGCGCAATCGGCTATTCTTGAAAATAAATTAATTCCATTAATTTCATATTCACCTGTATCTAAAACTACTTCATATTCTCTTGTAGCACGAAGATATTGTCCATCAAAATACAATAATTCTGCTAAAGCAAAATGAATAATTGGGTCATTAGGATTTAATTCACGCGCTTCATTTAATTTATCAATAGCGACTTCAATCATATTGATTTGTTGATATAAATCGGCTTCTAGCATTAATTTTTCAGGTGACAATTCAACTTGATTTAAATATTCTAATGCTTCGTCTGTTTGATTTTCAGACATAAGACCTTCGATAAAATAAATTAATAGTTCACTTTCATCTGGATACTTATGATATAACGTTCTAAACACTTCAAGACCTTGAGGTGTTAATCCAAAGCTATATAATGTTTCTCCTAAAATAAATAAAGCATCATCATTATTGGACGTTAATGCTTCATTTACGCGTGTATCTAAATGATCTAATTTTTGAAGATTGATATCGTCTATTAATTTATAGATATCTTCCATAATATTTTATCCCTCATTTTCTAAAAGCTTTAATTTTGGCAAGAAACCAGGGAATGATACATTTACTGCATCAAACTGACGTATGGTTAACGGTGAATCACTTAAAATAGATGCAACTGCAAGCATCATACCAATTCTGTGGTCAGTTAAGCTATCCACCGTAGTATTTCTAGTTAATTCAGAAGGATGAATAATTAATCCATCTTCAGTAGCTTGTAAATTAAAACCTAGTAGATTAAGCATATCTGCAGTTGTATCAATACGGTTAGTTTCTTTTACCTTTAATTCCTCTGCATCTTTAATAATACTTGTACCAGAAGCTTGGGTGCATAGCAAAGCAATAATTGGTAATTCATCAATCGCTTTAGGTACCAAATCTCCTTCAATTGTTATTGGTTTTAAATTGTTCGTATACTGAACTCTAATTGATGCAGTTGGTTCTGAAGACTCAGTAACATTAAATAACTCAATGTTTCCTTCCATTTGTTCAACGATATCTATAATACCTGAACGTGTAGGATTGATGCCAACATTATGAATTGTAATATCACTTCCTGGAGAACTCAAAGCGGCTACAATAAAGAAAGCAGCCGAAGAAATATCTCCTGGTACTACAAAGTCTTTAGGTTGAATATTACCTATAGCATAAGGATATGTTGTAATCACCTTTTTATCTACTTGTATTGGAATATGATAATGCTCAAACATCGTTTCAGTATGATTTCTACTTATGTCTATTTCTGTAATTTGTGATGTTTCATTTGAAAATAAGCTTGCAAACAAAATTGCACTTTTAACTTGAGCACTTGCTACTTCCATTTGATAATTTATACCACTAATGGATGAAGGCTTAATAATAAGTGGTGTATAGTTGTTTTCAATACCATTAATATTTGCGTTCATTAACTTTAAAGGTTTCAAAACACGATTCATAGGTCGTTTTCCTATAGATGCATCTCCAGATAAGACACACTCTATGCCTAATCCACTTAAAAGTCCAGCAAGTAAGCGCGTGGTTGTACCAGAATTCCCGGTATATAACGTTTGATGTGGTGTTTTGAAATGTTGATATCCTGGAGAATTGACAATAAGACGATGTTCTTCAATTTCAATATTGACACCTAAGAGTTTGAAAATTTCAATCGTACGTAAGCAATCTTCACCTAGAAGCGGTTGTTCAATAATTGACTTGCCTTTAGCAAGTGATGATAACATAATTGCTCTATGGGTCATAGATTTATCTCCAGGTACTTTTATCTCACCGTTTAATGGACCATGAATATCTATTGTTTGGCTTGTTGTCACAGTAATTCACCTACTCTACTAATAATTGTAGTTGTTTAAATGATTGCATCAATATATTCTTTTCTACATGATGTACATTAGGTTTACCTAATTGTTCGAGTAGAACCATTTGAATACCTTCACCATTATTCTTTTTATCTAATAGCATGTATTGATACATTTCTTCAAAATCAATCTGCTTAATTAAATTTAACGGATAATTTAATTGATGCATATAATTAATGTAATGTTGAACATCAAATTGTGTACCAAGAAGATGATTTGCCACAATGAACTGATAAATTATTCCAATCATAATTGCATGACCATGAGGTATTTTATACTTATATTCTACTGCATGTCCAAAGGTATGACCTAAATTTAAATATTTTCTAACATTACTTTCTTTTTCATCTTTTATAATAATACTTAGTTTTGTTTTAATACCTTTAAAAATAAATTGATCCATATCTTTAAGTGATTCAAGTGTGTTTCTATCAGAAAAGTGTTTTTCAATATCTTCTGTAGCAACTGTTCCAGTAAGTAAAGCATGCTTATACACTTCAGCATAACCACTTAAAATTTCATGATACGGTAATGTTTTTAAAAAGACTAAGTCATATATGACTGCTTTAGGTCTATAAAATGCACCTATAAGATTTTTGCCATGAGAAGAATTTATACCAACTTTTCCGCCTACACTTGAATCATGCGCTAATATCGTCGTAGGTACTTGTATAAAATCAACGCCCCTTAATAATGTAGAAGCTAAGAATCCTGTGAAGTCTCCTGTAGCTCCTCCACCTATAGCTACTAAACATGTATTACGAGTAAGATTCATTCCTAGAAGTTGTTCCATGACAGTTTGATAATGATTAAAAGTTTTCATTTTTTCGCCGGCAGGAACGATTACTTTTTGAATATTTGAATTGTGACATAATGCTTCAAATTTATCTCTAAAGTTAAAATCAACAAATTCGTCTATAATTAAGAATACTTTATCATAATCTTGAATGTAATCGGATAAATACTTAAATGCATGATGTTCAACAATAATAGGATAATTATCGCTATGATAAGTGGTTTGTAATTGCATGAATATACCTCATTTCTAAAAGTTAATTATAAGATGTTTAAAATTCTATATTTAACTTTCTACGTTCCTCAATTTGTTCTTTGAGTTGATCAATATGATTAGATTGGAACTCTTCTAAAAGAGCTTTAGCAACTTCGAATGCAACAACATGTTCGCAAACAACACTTGCTGCTGGGACTGCACAACTATCTGAACGTTCTATTGTTGCTTTAAAATCTTCTTTAGTATTAATATCTACAGAATTTAAAGGTTTATATAAAGTTGGAATGGGTTTCATAACACCATTTACAATGATAGGCATACCATTAGTCATACCACCTTCAAAGCCACCTAAATGATTAGACCCCCTATAATAACCTTTTTCAGAGTTATATAAAATTTCATCTTGAATTTCGCTTCCAGGTTTTTCAGCAGCTTTGAAACCTTCACCAAAGCTGACACCTTTGAAGGCGTTAATGCTTACGACACCTTGCGCAATGCGTCCATCGAGTTTACGATCATAATGCACGTAGCTACCTACTGCAACTGGCATATTTTCAACCATAACTTGAACTACGCCACCTATAGAATCGCCCTCTTTTTTAGCTTCATCGATTTTATCTCTCATTTTTTGAGCAACCTTTTCATCAATCACACGCACATCATTTTTATCGATATTTTGTTTAAATGTTTCTGAATCGTATAACCCTTCATCTTTAATTCCACCTATTTCGACAACACGACTATACATATGAATGTCTACTTGAGAAAGTAAAATTTTTGATACTGCTCCTACAGCGACACGTGCAGCTGTTTCTCTTGCAGAAGAACGTTCAAGGACATTTCTCAAGTCACGATGATTATATTTCATACCACCAATTAAGTCTGCATGGCCAGGTCGTGGCTTTGTAATTGTACGTTTCATGTTTTCTCGTGCTTCGTCACTAATCGGCTCAATGCCCATTATATTTCTCCAATGAGTAAAATCATCATTTTTAACTACAATAGTAATCGGACTGCCTAAAGTAAAACCATTTCTTACACCAGAAACGATTTCTACTGCATCTTTTTCAATTTGCATTCGACGTCCTCTACCATAACCTCCTTGACGTTTAAACATTTCTTTATTTATCTCTTCAACTTTCATTTCTAAGTTAGCTGGAACACCTTCAATAATCACTGTTAGTTGTGGACCATGGGATTCTCCTGAAGTTAAATATCTCATGTTTAATAGCTCCTTTCCTTTACCACTTTAAATTGTATTATGTATTATTTGTTATCATATCATATTCAACGAAATTAAATAACTAGTGTAGAATATTTAGTGTTTGAAAATTCAAACAGTTTTATATAAAAAAAGAGGCTGGGACATAATTTCTAAAAAAATAGCCAGTAAATGAGTTTTTTATAAATTCATTTACTGGCTTCTTTATTTACAATACTACGTATTGTTGGCTCGCTTTCTTAGGGGACAGCTTCAGCCTGTAGTCTTCAGCTTGTCCTGTTCCCTCAAGAGTCTCGCCAAAATACTTTGTATTTATATGTAATTTTACATTGAAATACTTTAAAAAAATAAGGCCCTTTCGTATAATTTAATAAATATCACTAAACTAAATTAACGAGGTGCCTTATGTATAAAGATTATAACATGACTCAACTTACTCTACCATTGGAAACTTCAGTTCTTATCCCCACAAATGATATTTCACGACATGTCAATGATATTGTAGAAACCATTCCTAAGACTGAATTCGATGAATTCAGACGTCATCGTGGTGCAACATCATACCATCTAAAAATGATGTTAAAAGTCATTCTATATGCCTACACGCAATCTGTGTTTTCAGGACGTAAGATAGAAAAATGACTGAATAATATCATTCGAATGATGTGGCTATCACAAAATCAAAAACCTTCTCATAAAACGATGAATTGATTTAGAGTCAATCCAAACGTAGATGCTTTATTAACATCATTATTCATTCAATTTCATAGTCATTTTTTGAAACAACATCTTATAGATGATTTGGCCATTTTTATTGATGTACGAAAGTTGAGACGAATGCCAATCGATATACATTTGTATGGAAAAAGAGCATTCAAAACCATGAGTCAAAAATGAATGCAGATTCTAAAGCACTCTATCATGAATTGGCGACAAATAAAATCATACCTGAGATTAAAAAAGGTCACGATAATGACTTAACAAAAGAAAAAATAGATTTGATTGATAGTCATTTAGATAAAGACATCGAAAATTTAAATCAATATATCGATAATGAAAAATGTACTAAAATAAGAAAACAAATACGGCTCAAAAGAACTAAAATTAAACAATACAAAAAGCAAATTAATGAGTACTCTGAGCAAAAACATAGATACGGAGTCTAAAAATCTATTTTAAAGGATAGAAATAGTTATTCTACAACAGACCATGATGCAACATTTATGAGAATGAAAGAAGAACATATGAAAAATGGACAACTCAAGTCAGGGTGTCATTTACAAATAGCGACAAATTCTCAATTCGTTTTATCTTATAATGTGTATCAAAATCCGACTGATACAAGAACGATGATACCATTTTTAAATTCAATTCAAGAGACCTACGGTCATTTACCTGAATATATTGTAGCTGATGCAGGTTATGGTAGCGAACCCAATTATATGGCAATTATAGATGATTTTAATCGAATACCACTTATAACCTACGGTATGTTTATAAAAGATAAAACTAAAAAATATAAAAGCGACATCTTTAACACTCAAAATTGGAATTATGACGAAATTAACGATGAATATATTTGTCCAAACAATAAGCGATTGGGTTTTAAAAGATATGCCTATCGTCATGATAAATATGGATTTAAGAGAGACTTCAAATTATATGAATGTGATGATTGTTCAGAATGTCCTCTGAAACACCAATGCATGAAATTCAATTCAAAAACGAATAAAAAAATAATGAAAAATTATAATTGGGAATATTTTAAAGCCCAAATTAATAAAAAGCTTTCAGAACCAAAAACAAAAACCATCTACAGTCAAAGAAAAATTGATGTGGAGCCTGTTTTTGGATTTATGAAGGCTATTTTGGGTTTCACTCGAATGTCCGTTCGAGGGATAAATAAAGCCAAAAGAGAACTAGGATTTGTATTAATGGCACTTAATATAAGAAAAGTAGCAGCTCGACGAGCTGAAAATAATCAAAAAAATTATAAAAAAGACAATTTCTATATTATTTCAATAGAAACTGTCTTTTTTCACTTATTCAGAAACTTTATGTCCCAGACTCTTTTTTAACATGTTAGCAGTCAATGGTTGAATTAAAAATTATTCTTCATAGAGCCAATTTTCTCTATTAGCTTCGTAGCTATATATTTCATCATCATTAAACCATAAATTGATTTCTCTTTCAGCTGATTCTACAGAGTCTGATCCGTGAATAATATTTCTTCCTACTGTTAATCCATAATCGCCTCTTATAGTACCAGGACTGGCTTCAGTAGGATTTGTTTTTCCAATAATATGTCTAGATACAGCAACTGCATCTTCTCCTTCCACGACCATAGCAAATACAGGTCCTGAAGTTAAAAATGCAACAAGTTTATTAAAAAACGGCTTTTCTGTATGTTCAGCGTAATGTACTTTAACAGTATCTTTAGTCGGAATTATAAATTTACCCCCAATAATTTTTAAACCTTTTCTTTCAATTCGAGAAATAATTTCTCCTATTAAATTACGTTGTACTGCATCTGGCTTAATCATTAAAAAAGTGCGTTCCATTATACAAATCCCCCTAAGGTAAAAAATATTGATTTAATATGTATAAATACATTTAATAGCAAACAACCTACTACTACTAAATAATAACAGGTTGTTAAAGCGCTTTCAATATTTTTCTTGTTTTACGTATTTCTAGCTCGCATTCTTTTAATAAGCTTTCTAAATAAGTTTTGCGCGTTAGGTTCTTCTAATTGATCAATTAAGTCGAGTGCTTTATTTAAATAATGATCACTCACTTTTTGAGATTGCATTATACTATCTGAATTCTTAATTTGATCAATAAGAGGACTAAATTGTTCTTTATTCGTCAAATGTGATAACTCAGCGATTTGTTTTTTGAAAACCGTGTCTTTTTTCATTTCTAATAAAACTGGTAATGTAATATGGCCATTCATTAGGTCGCTACCTACAGGTTTACCTAATTTTTTCTCAGTACTTGTAAAATCTAGAATATCATCTACAATTTGAAAACTCATTCCAATATAATGACCAATCATTTTTAATTTTCGAATGGTCTCTTTATCAGCTTCTGATGTTATTGCACCAACCTCTGTTGAAAGTTGAATAAGCAATGCTGTTTTTCTATTAATACGTCTCAAATAATTCGTAATATTTTGCTGACTATTAAATTGATCTTGGAATTGGAAGAGTTCGCCTCTACAAACATCAACAATTGCGTTAGAAATAATGGTATGAACACGCGGATCTTCAATTTTAGAAAGCTGTTTTAAACCTAAAGCTAGCAAGAAATTGCCAGTTAGGATAGCAGTAGTTACATCCCATTTTTTCTCGATAGTCAATTTACCACGTCGTTTATCACTTTTATCAATCACATCATCGTGCACAAGTGTTGCCATATGAATTAATTCTAAAGCTACTGCAACATGATACGTATCTTCAGTAATTTTTTTGGCTCCAAACTGACTACTAAGAATAACAAATGCCGGACGCACACGTTTTCCACCTGAAGATAATAAATGAAATGCTGCTTCTTGTAATATAGAATCATTACTTTTAATAGCATCTTTCAAACGCTTTTCAACATTTTTAATTTCACTATTCATATTTAACTTTGCCACATTAATCACCTTTTATTTAGTAGAACTTTCTATTTATAGCCAAGGTGCATTGCAGCAACGCCACCTGTAAAGCTACGAACTTTTACATGACTGAAACCAGCCTGTTCAAATAAACGTTTTAATTTATCTTTATCTGGAAAATTAAATGTAGATTGTTGTAACCACTCATATTCTTCCTTAGATTTAGCAAACAATTTCCCGAAAATAGGCATAACAAATTTAAAGTAAAGTTTATAAACTTGTTTAAATACGGGCAATGTTGGTTGACTTGTTTCTAAACACACAATCATACCACCTGGTTTCAATACGCGATTTAATTCTTTTAGCGTTGCTAAATAATCAGGGACATTTCTTAAGCCGAAACCAATTGTCACATAATCGAATATTTTGTCTTCAAATGGTAAATTCATAGCATCGCCATGCACTAAATGAATATTAGGCATTGACTGCGTTTTTTCCTTACCAACTTCAAGCATATTTTCACTGAAGTCTAAGCCTGTGACTTCTCCATTAGGCCCTACTGCTCTACTTAAAGCGATAGTCCAGTCAGCAGTACCACAACATACATCAAGTGCTTTACTACCTGGAACAACATTCATATCTTTCATAACATGTTTACGCCATATTTTATGTTGTTCGAAGCTTATGATATTGTTCAAACGGTCATATTTTTTAGAAATATTTTGGAAAACCGTATGAACTTGTTCTTTTTTTGCATTATTTTCAGCCATTAATTATTACCTCTACTTTTCTCTTTATCGCTTTGTTTTATATGTTTAATAAATTGGTTTATTTCATCTTCATCATATTCACTTAAATAAGATGGATAATATTGACGTACCCCATTAAATAATTTTTCAAATATCTCATATTGAGAAAGTTCAACATCAGTAAAATGAGAAATAGTTATAAAAGGGAAAAGTGTTTCTATATCTAACACAGCATTATATATATCATGACTATCAAGTGAATGATGATGCAATGAGGTTTTCAGCTCATTAGATTTGATAATCGCTTCACTCATTAGTCTTTGATATGACACATCACCAATTTCAGATATTAAAGTATAAAAATGAGCACTTAATAAGTCACCAATTAGAATTGATTTCTTAGATAATTTATTTTTAGAAATATCATCTAGATGCTTCATTGATGTATCAATAGTGAGGCATGCAAGTTTAGCATTTTCTGGAATATTAAAATGATCTAAAACATCACATAATCTTTCATTAATGTGAATTGCTTCGTATTCATTAATTCCTTTAAGCCTTTGATTAATTTGTCTATTTATTTTGCTTAATGTTCTTTCCATGTTCACACCTCACGTTAGTATCAATATACATATTAACATTATATTCGTAAAAATAAAATATAGTGCTTATGACGAAAATAACTTCATTGACACTTCATGATAAATTACAAAATTATAAATAAAATATATGTATTTAGAATTAAATAATATATAAAATAAAAAGCCCTTATAGGGCTTTTTAAAGTAAATTATTTTACAGCATCTTTTAATGCTTTACCAGCTTTGAATGCTGGTACTTTACTTGCAGGAATTTCGATTTCTTTACCTGTTTGAGGATTACGTCCTTTACGTGCAGCACGTTCACGTACCTCGAAGTTTCCGAAACCAATTAATTGAACTTTTTCACCTTTAGAAAGTGAATTTTGAATTGATTCGAAAACAGCGTCTACTGCTGAACCAGCTTCTTTTTTAGTTAAATCAGCTTGTTCTGCAACTGCATTGATTAAGTCAGTTTTATTCATTATGAGTTCACCTCCGGATGAATGATAATGATAAATTTATATCATTATGATATGACTTTAACACAAGAATTCCCTTTATCGCAACGATTTATATACTTAAAACGCTGAATTATCAGTATTTCATGAATAATTTTATAAAATATTTATGATAAACAGTAAAAATACACTTTATTCAGCTTTTTTATCTCGTCCCATTAAATCCTTCACACTATCTTTCACTGGTTTACCTTCAAATAATACTTTGTATAAAGCATTGGTTATTGGCATATCAACATTTTGAGCTTTTGATAAATGATACACTGACTTCGTTGTGTAAATTCCTTCAACAACCATATTCATTTCGTTAAGTGCTTCTTCAGTCGTTTTACCTTTTCCTAATTTATATCCCAAAGTATAATTTCTTGAATGAGTAGACGTACACGTTACAATTAAATCACCAATGCCACCAAGACCTAGAAAAGTCATAGGATCAGCCCCTAGCTTTTCACCTAGTCGACTAATCTCAGCTAAACCTCTTGTCATTAAAGCAGCTTTAGCATTATCACCATAACCCATTCCAGCAACAATACCACTTGCTACAGCAATAATGTTTTTAAGTGCACCACCTAGTTCTACACCTATCAAATCGTTATTAGTATATACTCGTAAGTAATCATTCATGAATAAATCTTGAATAAGTTTACTTATGTGTTCATCTTTTGACGAAGCTGCAACAGTTGTAGGTTGCTTAATTACCACTTCTTCAGCATGACTTGGTCCAGATAGTACCCCTACGCCATTTTTATGGTTCTTAGATACTGAATCTTCAATCATTTCTGATACACGTTTAAATGTTTCATTTTCAATACCTTTTGCAACGTGAATAAACGTTTTCTTAGTTTTAATATGTTGATCAATTTCAGTCACAACGTCTCTAATTGCTTTTGTAGGCAAAGCAATTAAAAATATATCTGAAAAATTAACTGCTTGTTCTAATTGACTTGTTGCTTTAATCGTCTCAATTAATGTTACGTCTTTCAAGTACCGTTTATTTTGATGGGATTGATTGATTTCATCTACAGTATTTTCATTTTTTCCCCACATTAAAACTGAATGGCCATTCTCTGCTAAAACATTTGCTAATGCAGTACCAAAACTTCCTGTACCAAAAACTGTAATTTTAGTCATGTTAATCTCTCCTCTTAGTTTCTTCTTCTAGGGATGATATGAATAGGTGTTCCTTCAAAACCAAATGCATCTCTAATTTGATTTTCTAGATAGCGTTTATAAGAAAAATGCATTAACTCAACATCATTTACAAAAACAACAAACGTTGGTGGTTCAATAGCCACTTGAGTAGAATAGAAAACGTTTAGACGTCTACCTTTATCTGTAGGTGTAGGATTCATTGAGATTGCATCTGTCACTACTTCATTAAGTGTAGAACTTTGAACACGTTTTTTATGATTTTCACTTGCTTCTCTAATATAAGGGAAGAGAGTTTTTAATCTTAGTTTCTCTTTTGCTGATACAAAAGCAATAGGTGCGTAATCTAAAAATTGAAATTGATTACGTACATCATCAGCAAATTTTTTCATAGTGTTACTATCTTTTTCTACAGTATCCCATTTATTTACAACAATCACCATTGCTTTTCCTTCTTCATGGGCATATCCAGCAACGCGTTTATCTTGTTCAATAATTCCTTCTTCGGCATCAATAACTAATAACACCACATTTGAACGTTCAATTGCTTTTAATGCTCTCAATACAGAATATTTCTCAGTTGATTCGTATACTTTACCTTTTTTTCTCATACCTGCTGTATCTATTAGCACATAATCTTGTCCATCATAGCTATACTCGGTATCTACAGCATCTCGAGTTGTACCAGCTACATTTGATACAATAACGCGTTCTTCACCTAAAATGGCATTTACTAAACTAGATTTACCTACGTTAGGACGTCCAATAATAGATAAACGAATAGTATCGTCATCGTATGGATCACTATCTTCTTCTTTAAAATGCTTAACGACTTCGTCTAATAAATCACCTAGACCTAAACCATGTGAACCAGAAATTGGATAAGGATCACCAAAACCTAAAGAGTAAAAATCAAAAATATCGCTTCTCATTTCAGGATTATCTACTTTATTTACTGCTAAAACAACAGGTTTTTTTGATTTATAAAGTAATTGAGCTACCATTTCATCACTTTGAGTGAGACCTTCTCTTACATTTACCATAAAGATAATCACGTCAGCTTCATCAATAGCGATTTCTGCTTGAGCTCTTATTTGTGTTTGGAAAGGTGCATCTCCGATTTCGATGCCTCCTGTATCAATAATATTAAATTCATGTGTTAACCATTCGCCTGAAGAATAAATACGATCACGCGTAACACCTGGAGTATCTTCAACAATTGATACACGTTCACCTACTACTCTATTAAAAATTGTAGACTTCCCCACATTAGGTCTACCTACAATAGCTACAATAGGTTTAGTCATAAGCTAACTTCCTCTCTTTCTAAAATCTCTATAATTTTATCATATGCAGTGATGATTTAAAAACAAGTATATAATTTTACACGATATATAGTGATTAAAGATAAAAAAAAGAGCAAGAAAGAATTTCACTTGAATATCTTTTCTTGCTCTCATTATTAAATTAAATAATAAAATATTTAATATTAGAATTTTAAGTTTTTAAATTTATCACCAAAAACGTCACCTAATGTAGGATTATCTTCATCTGTATCATTAGATAAATATGATTGAGTTGTAGCATCATCGCTTTCAATCACATCTTCATTTGGTAATGTTGCTTTAATAGATAAAGAAATACGTTCGTTTTCTTCATCAATACCTAAAATTTTAACACTCACTTGTTGTCCTGGTTCTAAAACTTCACTTGGTGTACCAATATGTTTATGAGCAATTTCTGAAATGTGTACTAGACCTTGAACACCAGGAGCAATTTCCACAAAAGCACCAAAGTTAGCTAAACGAATTACTTTTCCTTCGATAACATCATTTTCGTGGAATTTACCTTTAATATTTTCAAATGGAGTTGGTAAAGTATCTTTAATAGATAAAGAAATACGCTCAGAATCTTTTTCAACAGACTTAACTTTAACATCAACTTCTTGTCCTACACTTACCACGTCTTCAGGAGATTGAACATGCTCATGTGATAATTCTGATACGTGAACTAATCCATCAACGCCACCGATATCTACAAAAGCACCAAAGTTTGTAAGACGAGCAACTGTGCCTTTGATAACGTCTCCTTCATTTAATGAGTCTAATAACGATGCTTTTTTAACATCATTTTCAGCTTGTTCAACTGCTTTACGGCTTAAAATGACTCTATTATTTTCAGGATCTAATTCTTCTACTTTAAGACGAACTGTTTGTCCTTCAAATACAGAGAAATCTTCAATGAAATCAGTTGAAATGAGTGACGCAGGAACGAATCCTCTTTGGCCCACATCCACAACTAAACCACCTTTAACTACTTCGGTAACTTTAGCCTCGATTACTTCGTCATTATCAAGTTTTTCTTGTAAAAATTCATATGATTTTTCAGTTTCAATTTGACGTTTTGATAAAATGTAAGCACCTGATTCATTTTCTTCGTCAATTTCAATTTTAGTTACATATGCTTCAATTTCATCACCTTCTGAAACAATCTCACTTGGATTTTCAATGTGGTGAGTTGAAAGTTGGCTAATTGGAATAATTCCATTATATTTAGCCCCATCAATATGAACTACTACTTGTTTATCTTCAACTTGTTGAACTTTTCCAGTGACTTTGTCACCTTCTTTAATATCATTAATCATTGATTCATTGAATTCTTCAGTCATCATGTTTGCCTCCTTATACACTACATAATTATAACATCTTATAAACGCGGGGAATTGTCAAGAAATACCCCTTTAGTTTCATAAGTTTTTAAAAAAAATATCATTTTTTAAAAATATTTAATATTAAGCAATAGAAAAATATATTTATTAATATCAATAAAAATCGAGACTTATGATTGAATATAAGACTAAGAAAATTTATTGTTTATATTTCCTTAATTAATTATATATAACTAAAATAGCTATTTAAAATAATTCGCTTATACTTTGATATTTTGACGAATTAAATTAAATAGCTATATACAAAATCATAGGTTACCTACTAATTTTAATATTTCTTCTGTTACTTCTTCTATAGTTTTACTCGTAGTATCTATTGTTATAGCATCTTCAGCTTTTCTTAAAGGTGAAATATCACGATTCATATCGTAGTGATCTCTTTCTTCAATCTCTTTTTTTAATTGACTTAAAGTTGAAGGAATCCCACGTAATTCATTTTCTTTTTGTCTTCTTTCAGCTCTTTCGTCTACAGAAGCAATCATATATACTTTTAACTCAGCATCTGGAAGAACTACGGTACCAATATCTCTACCATCCATAACAATTCCTTTTTTCATTGCTAATTCTTTTTGTTTTTTTACAGCATAAGTGCGTACAGGTTCTTTTGATGCAACATATGAAACATGCTTCGTGACATCATTTTCTCTTAGATAGTCTGTCACATCTTCTTCGTCTAAAATAATTCGTTGTCCTTTTGATGGATTGTAAGTTAATTCTAAAGTAGTATGGTTAATTAAGTTTTGAAAATCTTCAGGAGCACCTTGCTTTAAAAATTTATACGTTATTGCACGATACATTGCACCTGTATCGACATAAATCATTGATAATTTACTAGCTACTTGTCTTGCAATTGTACTTTTCCCAGCAGCAGCAGGACCATCTAATGCAATATTAATTGACTTCATAAAATTTTCCTTTCTTGTTGTTTTATCTGTATTATTTTATCATAAATATGTATTTTAAAAATAGGAGGAGTTTAATGAAACAGATACTTGTTATTCATACAGGTGGAACAATTAGTATGTCACAAAATCAACTAAATCAAGTTGTTACGAATGATATCAATCCTATTTCATTGCATAAAACCATTATAGGTCAATATGCAAGTGTAGAAGAAATTAGCCCCTTTAATGTTCCATCACCACACATCACACTTTCTCATGTTATAAAGTTAAAAGACATTATTATTAAAGAATTTTCTAAAAATCATTATGATGGATGTGTTATTACACATGGAACAGATACATTAGAAGAGACTGCTTTTTTGCTTGATTTAACAATAGATATAAGTCAACCTATCGTTATAACAGGTGCAATGCGTTCATCAAACGAAATCGGCTCAGATGGACTATATAACTTTATTTCAGCAATTAGAGTTGCAACATCAGCAGATGCTTCTGATAAAGGCGTGATGGTCGTATTTAATGACGAAATACATACTGCGAGAAATGTTACTAAAACACATACTTCGAATATCAATACATTTCAAAGTCCTAATCAAGGTCCTTTAGGTATTTTAACTAAAGAGCGTGTTCAATTTTATAACTTTCCATACAGACAAAAAGTATTTCCAAGAATAGATGAAAATCTAAATGTGCCTTTAATCAAAGCGTATATGGGAATGACTGATGAAGTTTTAGAATTTTACGCTCAACATAATGTTCAAGGTATTATTATTGAAGCGTTAGGTCAAGGTAATTTACCTCCAAGTTGTTTAAAAGGTATTAAACTATGTATACAAAAGGAGATTCCTATCGTACTTGTATCTCGCTCATTTAATGGCATTGTAAGTCCAATTTATGATTATGAAGGTGGAGGATTCCGATTAGCTGAAGAGGGTCTTATTTTTTCAAACGGATTAAATGGTCCTAAGGCAAGATTAAAACTTTTAATTGGTTTAAGTAATCATATGAATCACAAAGAATTGAAAGAATACTTTGAAGCTTAAATAGAGAATCGGATAGAATTTAGTTTAAATCTATTGTCCTATTCTAGTTACGAATCACAAACTACTTTTGACATAGACTTTGTTTATAAAAGTTTCTCAATATTGAAATCACGGTACTAGTATTGAAAAACCTAGATACAAAACTATTTTTAATTTAGCCATCGACTGTCAACATATAAAAATAGCCTAAGACAACTTTCATTATGTCTTAGGCTATTTTTATTGAAATAAATGAAGTTTAACTTTCTAATGGAGTTTGTTTTTTTCTTAAAATACTTTGAGCAATAATACCACCGTGATATTTACCATTTTCAATGAAAATAGAATTATTATCATTACCAGCTGCTATAACACCAGCAATATAACAATTTTCTACGTTTGTTTCATACGTTTCTTTATTGTAAATTGGAGCTGTTCCAAATTCATTAGTATGAATCTCTATACCAATAGATTGTAAAAACTCATAATCTGGATGATAACCAATCATTGCAAAAATAAAGTCATTTGGAATCGTTACAGATACACCATTTTTTTCATAAGTTACTGATTGTTGAGTGATTTCAGTAACATTTGCATCAAATTCCATGTCGATTTTTTCATGGTTAACTAAAGATTCAAAATTCGGTAAAATCCAAGGTTTAATTGCTGCTGAATACCGATCTCCGCGATATAATACAGTTACATTTGCTCCAGCTTTTTCCAATTCTAATGCGGCATCTACTGCAGAGTTCTTGCCTCCAATAACTACCACATCTTGATTAAAATATGGATGTGCTTCTTTAAAGTAGTGTTTAACCTTAGATAAATCTGCACCTTTGACATCTAAAGTATTATGTTGACCGTAATAACCAGTTGCAACTGTTAAAAATTTACATTCATAAACGTCTTTTGTTGTTGTGATTGTAAATTTATTTCCAATTTTTTTAACTGTTAATACTTCTTCAAAAGGATGTATATTCAAATTGTGGAATTTTACTACTTCTCTATAATAGACAAGTGCTTGATTACGACGAGGTTTACTTTCCTCAACAATAAATGGTACATCTCCAATACTTAATTTATCACTGGATGAGAAAAAAGTTTGATGCGTAGGATAATGATAAATTGCATCTACAATATTACCTTTTTCAATAACTAAGGTGTCTATGCCTTTTTTCTTCTGTTCAATTGCTGCACTTAAACCACATGGGCCTCCACCAATAATAATACTTTCAATTGTTTGCATATTTAATGGCCTCCTTTAATCACTTTCATATTATATCAGTTTAAGGATATATTTCTAAATAAAAATATTTACGTTTTTATTTAGTTATCTTTAAGTAAACAAAAAAGATACACCTTTTTAGGTGTACCTTTATTTATAAATTCAACTATTATTGAGGAATAACTAATTTTTGTCCATTTACAATATTGTTACTAGTTAAACCATTAGCACGTTTTAATTTATTTACATTTTCAATTGTACCTTCACCGTAGTATTGAATTGCAATACGGTATAAATTGTCATTACCAGATACTACGTGAGTTTGTTGACCAGCACTATTACTTGATTGTGTGCTATTTTGAGTTGATTGAGAATCTGAGTTATTGTCTGAACTTGATGAATTGTTATCTATATTAGATTTATTGTTAACATTTTCAGATGTTGCGCTTTCAGTAGAATTTTGGTCTGAAGTGTTATTTTCTGAAGTAGATGATCCATTTGACTCATTACTATCATTTTTAGCACTATTATCTGATTCACTCGATTTATCTTCTTTTGTTGCTGCTGATTCACTCGATTTATCTTCTTTTGTTGCTGCTGATTCACTCGATTTATCTTCTTTTGTTGCTGCTGATTCATTTGATTTATCTTTTTCATCTGTAGCTTTGTCTTTAGATTTATCTGTGTTTGCAGTTTGTTCTGTTTTATTATCTGTAGTGCTACTGTTTTTATCTTTGTCATCATTATTTAGATACATGCCAATAAAAATAGCTAAAGCAGCTAAAATAAGTAATAAAGCTATTAGTGGAAGTAAAATTCCCATTAAACCACGTTTTTTCTTTCCATCATGAGCTTGGAAACCATCATTCTCTTCATAATCATGATGGTTATCTTCATGATTATGCTTGTCACCATTATGATCGTTTAAATTGTTATGTTCATCATGATGTTTATGTTTAGAAGCGGCAGCACCAGCAGCACCTACTCCAGCAGCACCAGCACCAATTGCAGCAGCTTTTTTACCTTTATTTCCTTTTTTTCTATTTTGCTTATTATCTAGTTCATCATTATGTTCGTCATGCCCATTGTCACGTTGAACACTTCTATTTTCGCTATCCTTATAATTTTCATTATCATGACGATGCACGTCATCATTAGGATAATCATTTTTCTTACGATTATTTTTATGTTTTTTATTACGTGATGCTTTTGCTCCAACAGCTCCTGCAGCAGTAGCCCCCCCAGCTATCGTTGCATTTTTTCCAATTTTTGAATGATGATCTTGATGTCCATCCTCATCTTGATCAAAATCACGATGACGACGATGGTCACTATTCATTTTATCATCATTAATATGCTTATCGTCATAACCATGACTTGATTGAGTTTGGAAATCACGATCATTGTCTTTATGTACTTTTTCAAATGTATCTTCGTCATAACGATCATCTAATGAGCCTTCTTCATAATCATTAACTTGATCATTAAATTTCTTGTTACGACTAGAAGATTGGTTTCTTCTTCTTTGTCGTCTTTGTGCATTTCTTGGTGGAAACTGTTGATCAGTTTCATTGTTAAGATTGTCTATTTCATCATTGGTTTCATTATTTAAACGATCGAATTGATCGTCTGAATCTATCGATTGTCGGTTTTTTTCAAAATCATCCTTAAAATTATCTCTAGACACAGTCAACATCCTCTCTTTTTCTTATTTTAATCGTTACATTATTTATACCCAAGTAATGCATAAATATGTATCGTTTTTTAAATTTCTTATAAATCATTTTATAATTTAATTATATCCTGTATAAAATATTTTAGTAAAGTATAGTCACTAAACTCTAAATAAATTTTTGATTTTTTCATTGAAATTAAATGGTCGTTTAACTTTTTTTCTGTTGTAACACTCAATTTTACTTAAATCTGAATCATTGTCACAACATTCATTAGGTTGTTTAGGATATTCTCCAAAAAACTCAAGTAAAAATTTTCTTCTACATTGATCTATATGAGTATAACCTATTATTCTTTGAAAACCAGCTTGTTTACGTACAAATGATGTGTTAAAAATATGTTTCAAATCCTTAAATGAATAATTTTGATGTAATATTGTCAAAATTTCTTCTTTGTTGGGTGGAAGGAATACACCTAACTCAAAAGCTTCTACATCTTCTGTTATGATAGCATCACTAAATAACAATGTCTCTAGAATGTAAGCATCGTCTGGTTGATATAGACTAATCGCTTGGCTTTTTTCTCCATCTCTTCCAGCTCTTCCAATTTCTTGTAAATAATTTGAAGGACTAGATGATAAATGAAAATGAATTACTGTACGAATGTCTTTTTTATTAACGCCCATTCCAAAAGCACTAGTAGCTACAATAACTGGAATAAAGTTATTAATAAATTGATTTTGAACAGTTTGACGTTCTTGATAAGATAAATCTCCGTGATAAATACCAGTTAAATATCCATGCTGATAAATGAGTTTTGCGAGTTGTAAGCATATCTTCTTAGATGACACATAAATAATTGTAGGGCCTGAAGATTCAATGAATTCCAATAACCATTTTATTTTTTCGTCGTCATTATTAAAATTAAAATGTGATAATGAAATGTTTTCACGATTCATAGTAGTTTGTATAGTGTTTAATTTAACTTTTAAAATATGTTCTAAATCACTTGTTAAATGTGGAGGTGCAGTAGCGGTTAATGCTAAGATAGTCGCAGATTTAAAATGATGCGTGATTTGACCAATAAGTGCATAATGTGGCCTAAAATCATAACCCCACTCTGATAAACAATGTGCTTCATCTAAAACAACTAAACCAAATGGTATATTTTTAATTAAATTGAAATGGTGAGATTGAAGAATAAATTCGGGACTTAAAAATATAAAACGACTTTGGTTTAATAAATTGATATTTTCTTTTCTTTCTTGTTCATCCATACCTGAATGAATACATATGACTTTACGTTCACCCTGTGATTTAAGTTGCATCACTTGGTCATCCATTAAAGAAATTAATGGTGAAATAATGAGAGTAGGTTTTTTTTGAATATAGGTTGGAAATTGATAGCATAGGCTTTTTCCACTACCTGTTGGCAAAACCCCGAGTGTATGCTCGCCTTGTAACACACTCTCTATAACTTCTTTCTGACCTGGATGGAAAGTTTCATATCCAAACCATTGTTTAAGATTGTCTTCTAACATTTATTTCACCTCTTTCTATTCCAACAATCATTAGTTTAATTTCAAAGTATGACAAATTATCAAATTCTTTTTTATATACTTTTAATCTTTCTCCTTTATGTTCTACATAGTAGTTAGTAAATTGAAACATATCTTTTTTATCTACATAATTTTCGTAATTTTTTTCATAACCTTTAATAAATAATTCTAATATATGATCTTCTATTGTATTGAGTTTAACATTTTGTGCAATTGCGATTTCATTCAAACTTAGACCTTGATGAAGATATTGTTGTGTAATAGATGTTTTATTTAATAATGATGAAAGAATAATACATTTAGATAATATAGGATAACGTTGTTTATCTTCAATTTCACTTCCCAATGTGACTAAATTATTAAGTTCTAAAGTATATAATTTTGCAATGGAAATATTCTCTATCAAACTCACCTGTTGTCTTGTATACATAGGTTCATCATAACCTTGTAGATAATAATGAAGGTAACACTTACTATCATTATTTAAACTGATTGCTTGAAATAAATCAGTCACTTCTTTTTCAAAATCCTTTACTAAATCATTTTCAAGAATATGACTATAAATTTTTTTCACTCTATTTTGAATAAAAACTTGTTGATTTATTGGTACAAAGTTAAGTTGGTGATGAAGATATTGAGAAATTGTCTGAATTAATAATTGAATACATTTAAAAGTATTGTTTAAACTGTCATAAGTAAAACGAGGATGAATCTTAATATTTAATTTTTCTATATCATTTTTATTCAAAAGTCGTTCAAATGTCTGATATTTTAATTTAGGTAAACTATGATATAATGATAAAAGTTGTTGAGAGCTCGCATCAAAAAACGTTTGATGTGACTTTTTTCCACTTAAAATATTATATATACTTTTATTAGTTTTATAATTGAATGAGTGATGTTTAACATAACTAATCATTTCTTGCATGAGTGAACTCCTCTTTTATAGAACTTTTTATCTAGAATATAATAAATTTATTTATTATAACTAGTGTAGCATTTTTATCAAAGGAGGCGAATAAAATGGCAAAGTACACAATCGTTGATATGGATACATGCATTGCTTGTGGTGCTTGTGGCGCTGCTGCACCAGATATTTACGATTATGATGACGAAGGTATTGCTTTCGTAATCCTTGACGATAATCAAGGTACTGCAGAAGTACCAGAAGAATTATATGAAGATATGGAAGATGCTCTTGAAGGTTGTCCAACTGATTCAATTAAAATTGAAGAAGAACCTTTTGACGGGGATGCCTTAAAGTTTGAATAAACTCGTAAATAAAATTGTATTAACACAATTATAATATAAAACCTCCGACAAATCCTATTAAGAAGGTAGCGGAGGTTTTAATTTTATTTCAATACTTTTTTTAAACGTCGATATAGCAAAATAAAGATAATGGAAATTACACATCCTTTAATAATATTAAAAGGAATAATACCAGATAAAACGATTACTTTTAAATTATTAAATACGTCGCCAAGGTTAAATATCATGCCATATAAAGGTAGTAAGACAAAATAATTTAAAATACTTAAAACTATAGTCATAGTAATAGTGCCAGCAACTAATCCGATAATTAAGGAATGACGAGATGAACTTTGTTTACGATGACTAACATAATAGGCTATTAGTAAAAAACTAGCTCCAGCTAAAAAGTTTGCCACTGGGCCAACAGGATCACCAATATTAAATAAGAAATTTAATATATTTTTAATTAATGCTACAAGAAGACCTGATACGGGCCCAAAAATAAAAGTAGCTAATAAAGTCGGTACATCACTAAAATCTAATGTTAAGTATGGAGGTAAAAACGGTAATGGGAATTTTAAAAATGTTAATATAAATGCAATTGCACTCAACATACTTATGGTAATTAAACGTTTATTTTGTTGCATATTCAATTTTCTCCTTCCATTCATCTTACTAAGAATTGGAGGATACTTTTGCACAACAAAACCTCCATCTTCTCCCCTCCAGACTTTACTGTCGGCTTCAGATTTCCACTGAATCAGCCACTTCTATTGAAGCGGGTCGCAGGCTTAAATTACTGCCGGTTGGGAATTACACCCTACCCCGAAGATGAATTACGAATTTATCATTTAAAATTAATATTACATGAATAAATATTTCATTGCAATATCTTTGTTTATTTATAAAGATGATAACCATTAGCATCCGTTTAATCGACTATTTTTATTTTAAAATGAAATGAGACATTCCATTTTAAGAAGTATAAATAAAAAAACTCTCCAAAGTTTTCTTAAACTTTGAAGAGAGTAAATCTAAATTGTCTTTTGAATATTTATTTCAGCTTTATTAAAGATTAATTATTTATTATCTACAGTAGGTCTAGGTAATTTGATAATAAAGGTTGTACCTTCATTCACAGTACTCTCTACAGAAATAATTCCACCATGTTCTTGAATAATCATTTTACAAATAAATAATCCCAAACCAGTACCTTGTTTACCTCTAGTTCTAGAAGCTTCTACTTTATAAAACCGATCAAATACATGATCAAGATGTTCAGGAGAAATGCCGCTACCTGTATCTTTTATATTTAAAATTTGATATTGACTATCTCTATCAGCAGTAATCTTAATTGAATCTCCAGGGTGTGTATAACGTGTTGCATTATCAATTAAATTTGTGAGCACTTGATCAATTCTATCAGCATCATAATTCCATAAATCATCTTCATTAATATTTGGTAATAAATCTATGTTTAGTTCTAAATCTTGAGCTTGCTGTCGATATTTAAGTTGTATTTTACGTAACAGTGGCATTATAGGTTGTACTTCTTTGTTGATAGTTAACCCTTCAGCATCCATTCTTGCAACATTTAAAAGTTCGTTGACAAGACGATTAAGTCTTTTCGTTTCATCTAATACTATTGATAGTGATTCTTTGATTTCATTAGGTTCAGTAACAATGCCATCGACTATCGATTCAGTATAACCTTGTAATAATGAAATCGGTGTACGTAATTCATGGGAGACATTAGCGATAAAGTCTTTCTTCATTTGATCAAGGTTATGTTCATTTGTCATATCTCTTATGATAATTACAATACCACTACGACCATCTTGTTGAATACGATCAATATAGCTCATTATAAATACGTAATATTTAGAGTTAATTGTATACTCATTAAATTCTGTGCCTTTTGAACAAAATGTATCATTTATTTGACTTTTAATTTCTGAATAAATAGATGTATCGATTGTCGGTAGTATTTGGTCTGCCATTTTATTAGATAAAATTATTTCACTTTTATCATTTAAACCTACTACGCCTTCGACCATAGAATTAAATAAACGATCACGAATATTTTTTTGAGTAGATAAAGCTTCAATGTGTTCTTGAATTTTATAACTCATATTGTTAAAAGTATACGAAAGTTCACCAATTTCATCTTTAGTATTTACTGTCGCTTTTTGAGAATAATCTCCATTTGATACATTAATTGCTTGTGTACTGAGTTGTCTAAGTGGCTTAGTAATACGGTTAGATAAAAAGAATGCGAAAATTGTTGAAACAATTAAAAATACAATTGCAGTAATTAAAATAATAATTGTAATAGCATTATTAGTATCTTCTATTGTTTTTAAATCTTGATATATAAATACTCCACTAAATTTGGCATGCTTACGATCTTGAGATTGCATTGGATATCCTAAAAGAATATAAGAATGAGACGATCCTTTTTCACTTATTGTGACATTTTGTGTAGCGGACTTTCCTGTATTAAATACTTTATTGAAGTTGTCATTGTTTTGAATTTCTTTTAACATTCTTTTTTTAAGTGGATTATATGTTTTTTCTGCTGACATACTTTTATTAGACATTATAATAACGCCACCTGTACCATCAATCAATTCCTGACTATGTTGTATAGCAAGTGACTTATTATCAGCTTTTTCAACAAGATGACTTATTCGTGAAGCATCTTCTCTTATAGCGTTTTCTGTTTGTTGGGTGTAATAGTATTGAATAAATGTAATTAATGCTGCACTTAATAAAATTAAAACTGTCGTTACTATAAATATTATAGTTAACCACAGTTTTATAACAACACTATTTAGTCGATTCATCATTTATATTGACCTCAAATTTGTAACCGACACCCCAAACGGTTTGAATCATATGCGCAGCTTCTTCAGAAACTCGATTTAATTTTTCTCTTAAACGTTTAACATGTGTGTCTACAGTTCTTAGATCACCATAAAATTCATAATGCCAAACTTCTTTTAATAATTGTTCGCGATCGAATACTTTATTAGGTGTTTTCGCTAAGTATATTAATAACTCATATTCTTTTGGAGTTAAATTCACTTGTTGCTGATCCGCTAATACACGATGTGCATCATTATCAATAGTAAGATGATTAAACTCAATAACATCTCTTGCATGTGGCTCACGTTGCTCTGGTTTAGATGTTTGGGTTCTACGTAGTAATGCTTTTACTCTTAATACTACTTCTCGAGGAGAAAAAGGCTTCACTATATAATCATCTGCACCTGATTCGAATCCTTCTACACGATTTGTCTCTTCACCTTTAGCTGTAAGCATAATGATAGGTGTATCTTTATGTTCACGTAATTTGGATGACATTTCAATACCGTCCATTTCAGGCAACATTAAATCTAAAAGAATGCACGCATAGTCATTTTCCATAGCAAGTTCATATGCTTTCTTACCATCACTTGCTTCATGGATAGTAAACGATTCTCTTTCTAAGTAAAGTTTTAGTAATCTTCTGATTCTATCTTCATCGTCTACAATTAATATTTCATTCGTCATTACAATATACCTCCTACACATGCTCTATACCTTATTGATTATAGCATATTCACTGTATTAAAGCTTTCTATTAAATTTACTTAACAAATTTACTTTTCTGTCATAAAATTTATGATTCAATATTACAATGAATAAATTAATAAAAGAATTCACATTATAATTGAGAAAACAATTTAGCGATGTTTAAGTTACCTCGAATTAATTACCATTTTCAGCCATATGTCTTAATGTTTTCACCTCATGAGGAGTTAATACTCTACCTTCTCCTGCATTTAAACCTTTTAAATTAAGATTTCCAAACTCAATTCGTGTTAATTTATCAACAGTATGATTAAAATGTTCAAACATACGTCTGACCTGTCTATTTCTACCTTCACTAATAGTTATTTCAACAAGAGTAGTATTTTTTTCTTTATTTTGATTTTTAATTTTAACTTGAGCAGGTTGTGTAAAACCGTCCTCTAATTCAATACCTTGTTCTAATGCTTTAACTTCATCTCTCATTAAATAGCCTTTTAACTTAGCAACATATTTTTTTTGAATATGATATCTAGGATGAGTCATAAGATTAGTAAATTCACCATCGTTTGTAAGTAATAATAATCCTGAAGTATCATAGTCTAATCGTCCAACTGGATAGATTCTTGCTTCTAAATCTTTAAAATAATCTGTTACAACAGTTCTACCTCTATCATCTGAAACGCTAGTAATGACTTGAGTTGGTTTATAGAACAAAATATAAATTTTATCTTCTTGCTCAATTTTAATTCCTTCGACTTCAACAGTATCTGAAGATTTCACCTTCGTACCGAGTTCAGTAATTACTTGACCATTCACTTTCACTTTACCTTCTGTTATTAAAGTTTCTGCTTTTCTTCGAGATGTATATCCACTGTTAGCAATTCGTTTTTGAAGTCTTTCTAAATTTTTATTCATTCTATTTCTCCTTTTGATCTGTAAGTGTACTAAAGAAATTTTCAATTTCTTCATTATCCTCTTCAGTAGATGGTAATTCTTCTAATGATTTAATCCCAAACACATTTAAAAATAAATTAGTAGTAATGAGTAAATGACTACGAGATTTCTCTGTGTCTTTTGCTTCAATAAGTCCTCTAGCAATTAATGTTCTTACTGCGCCATCAGAATTAATTCCTCTTGTTACTTCGATATCACTTCTAGTTAATGGTTGATTATAAGCAATAATCGACAGCGTCTCCATAGCTGCTTGAGATAATTTCATGTGCGCTTTTTGATCCACAAGTGCTTCGATAAAAGGTGCACTCTCTTTTTTAGAGGTTAACATATAAATGGAACCATATCTTTGTATTTCAAGACCTTTTGAATGATATGTCGAAATTAATTGATCAAGTTCATCTAAATCTATCTTTAAAATATCTGCAAGCTGACGCGCTTCGAGTCCTTCGTCGCCTACAGTAAATAATAAAGACTCTATAATTCCAATGTTATCCAATAGAATAGTTCACTCCTCTAATGATATTAATGTCTTCAAAATTATTTGACTGTTCTATATTAATAAGACCTACTTTAGACATTTCTAGTATTGCTAAAAAATGTGTAACGATTTTACTCACAGATTCATCAAAGTTAAATAGACTAAAAAAGCTGAACGCTGTTTGTTTCTCTAAATGTTTAGTGACTACTTCAGTCGCTTGTTGAATCGTAAAAGTATCTTTTGAAATTTCAACAACTTTAGGCGTATTTAATGCTACTCTATTTTTTACTCTTTGATATGCAACAATCAGTTGAGTCAAATCAATAGTTTGGTTTTTGTCCCAATGCGTTTCTTTTTCTAAATGAGATAAATCAGTTGGTAGTTTAGTATAATATAATTCTCGTTCTTTCTTTAATTCTGTTAATAGTAAAGAATATTCTTTATAATTTTGATATTCAATTAAACGACCTACAAGTTCCTCACGAGGATCCTCTTCTAACTCGTTTTCGATTTCTTGTTGTGGCAATAATAATCTACTTTTTATCATTAATAACTCTGAAGCCATCACTAAATATTCACTTGCAATATTAATTTCAACTTCTTTCATTGCGTGAACATATTGCATATATTGCTCAGTTAAAGCTTTCATTGGTATATCATAAATATCTATTTCATATTTATGTATTAAATGAAGAAGTAAATCTAATGGGCCATTAAAAGCATCTAATTTAACTTCGTACATAAATTAACTTCCTTGTATTATAAAATTTAAATTGTGCATAATTCACTTAAATATTATAGCATGAATATATATTAGAATTAAATTAAGGATGAGTATTCATGAATAAAGCGTTAAGTCACTTTTATTATCAATTTCATACACATCAACATTATTTTTTATGTCATGATATTTTAGAAGAATCATGGAAATCCAAACCTAATTTTTCTAAAAAAGATGCCATAGTTAGTTTAATACTGTTTTCAACTGCAATGTATCATTATAGACGACATAATAAGTTAGGTGCATTAAAAAGTTTTAAAAAAGCGTTATATACATTTAATCATGCAAAAGATAAAGAGACTCTAGGTTTAAAGGTTAATGAATTTACCTTATTGATTCAAAAACAAATAGAAAAAGTGAAACTCAATCAGGAATTCCAACCGCTAAAGTTACCAATTAAGTCTTGCGTAGAACAGGAAATCATTAATTTATATCCTAATTATGAATATAATAGTCAAATTAATACTGATGATATAATAGTTCATCACCATCGTCTAAGAGATAGAAGTGATGTAATCGCAGCTAGAAAAGAAGCACTTAAAAATAAAAGAAAGAAAAGTTGAATCTTCCACTTTTCTTTCTTTTATTTTAAGCTCTAGGATGAAATTGATTATACATTTGTCTTATTTGAGATTTAGACACATGTGTATAAAGTTGTGTTGTTGAAATATCAGAATGACCAAGCATTTCTTGAACCGCTCTTAGATCTGCTCCATTTTCTAAGAGATGTGTAGCAAATGAATGTCTCAATGTATGAGGCGTCAAAGTTTTGTTAATGTTGGCTTTAGAACCATATTGTTTAATCATCTTCCATATTCCTTGTCTTGTTAAGGGTCTACCGTGCATATTTAAAAACAATACATTCGTAATCGTCTTTTTTAAAAGTTGAGGACGTATCTTTTCTAAATACGTATCTAGAAATTCAATAACAGTATCACCTAATGGTATAATTCGCTCTTTATTTCCTTTACCAAATACTTTAACAAATCCCATGATAAGATTTATATCTTCAACATTAATTTGTATCAGTTCAGAAACACGCATGCCAGTCGCGTATAATAATTCTAATATTGTACGATCACGATACCCATTTTTTTTATTTAAATCAGGTGTTTCTAAAAGTTGAAGTACTTCCTTAACCTCTAAAACATCGGGTAACTTTTTCTCATATTTTGGGGTCTCAATTAAAACAGTTGGATCTTTAGAAGCATATTTTTCTCTAAGTGCAAATTGATGAAAATTGCGAATTGTAGAGATAAAGCGAGCCATTGATTTAGCTGAAGCACCTTGATCAATTAAATATCCCAAACATTCTTGTATAACTTGGCGATCAATAAAATCGATATGAGCAATTTTATGTTCTTTCATATATTCCTCATATTTAGCTAAATCACGTCGATATGCACCGATAGTATTTTCACTTAACCCTTTTTCAATTTGTATAAATTTTAAGAATTCTTCAATAATCGTATTCATATTACACCTCTGTTTATATAAAAAAGGTATGAAATAGAATTCAATATTAATTCTTAATTTCACACCTTTAATCGACTAATTATTACGAGTTGCTTTTTATCTTGAAAAGTATTTAGAAGCATTTGCATTTAAATTTGATATAACACTAAAGTAGTTTTAAATTATTATTTCCCTTTAGCTTGGCATTCTGAACAAATACCATGAAATGTTAAACGATGATCCAAAATTTTAAATTGATATTCTGATTCAACACGTTCTTCTACTTTTGGCAGTAAATCTTCATGAATTTCATCTACCTTACCACATTCCATACAAACTAAGTGATGATGAAAATGTTTCGCGCCTTCTTTCCTTAAATCAAAACGTGCTACACCATCACCAAAATTAATTTTATCTACTACTTTTAATTCAGCAAGTAGTTCTAGAGTTCGGTATACAGTAGCCAAACCAATTTCAGGCGCCTTATCTTTTACTTTTAAATACACATCTTCAGCGCTTAGATGATCTTTTTCATTTTCAATTAACACACGAACTGTTGCTTCGCGTTGAGGTGTTAATTTATAAGAAGATTGCTGCAATTGTTGTTTCACTCTATTTAGACGTTCTTCCACGGGAGCATCACTCCTCTATTAATTATAATCATTTTAAACTAAATTATTTCAATTAATAAATTACCAATAATTTTAGTAAAAATCAAGTTATTATCACGTCTTATTTAGAATGATTATAATTTGATAATACATACTGTAAAGCAATGATCGTTTTTGCATCTTCAATTTCATTGTTTTCTAAAAGTGCATGGATATCGTCCAAGTGTATTTTATGTAATTCTACAAATTCGTCATCGTCTAGATTTAATTCTCCTTCACTTAAATCATCAGTAAAGTAAATAGTTAGTTTCTCATTTGAAAATCCTGGAGAACCATACATATGTGTGATGAACGTCAGATTATGAGCTATGTAACCAGTTTCTTCCTCTAATTCACGTTTAGCGGCTTCTTCTCTTTCTTCATCTTTTTCTAATTTACCTGCTGGAATTTCTAACAAGTTTTTTTCAACTGGTTTACGATATTGTTTAACCAATAATATTTCTTTTTCTGGAGTAATAGCACAAATTGCAACAGCACCATTATGCTTAATAATTTCTCTTTTTGAGGTATTTCCATCTGGTAGCTCAACATCGTGTATTTCTAGATCGATAATTTTACCATTATAAATGACTGTTCTATCAAATGTTTTTTCATTAAAGTCCAATTACATTCACGTCCCTTTTAATTGAGTTAATAAATTGATAAGATAAATGCGTTACTTAAAGTGTATCGGAAGGAGAATGTTCATGCAAAAAAATATATTAAAAAGTGGCATTGAAATTTCAGAGCTAGGTTTAGGATGTATGAGTTTAGGCACAGAATATCATCACGCGCAAGAAATCATTGAGTGTGCAATTGAAAATGGTATTACTTATTTTGATACAGCAGATATTTATAATCGAGGCGTCAATGAAGAAATTGTCGGAAAGGCTTTAAAAAAATATCAAAATAGAGATGACATAGTTATAGGAACAAAAGTAGGAAATAGACCGATGAATGATGGTAGTACTACTTGGGACCCATCAAAAAAATATATTAAAGAAAGTGTTAAAGGTTCTTTAAAACGTTTAGATATAGAACAGTTAGATCTTTATCAACTTCATGGTGGAACAATTGATGATCCGCTAGATGAAACAATTAGTGCATTTGATGAACTAAAAAAAGAAGGTATTATTAAAGCTTATGGAATCTCTTCAATAAGACCTAACGTCATTGATTATTATTTAAAACATAGTCAAATAGAAACTATTATGTCTCAATTTAATCTCATTGATAATCGCCCAGAACGTCTTTTAAACAACATACACTCTCATGGCGTGAAAGTTTTAGCACGTGGTCCCGTTTTTAAAGGATTACTTACTTCAAATAGTGTTAATGTCATCGATCAAAAATTCTCTGAGGGTATTTTTGATTATAATTATCATGAATTAGGAGAAACAATTGCTTCTGTTAAAGAAATTGAAAGTAATTTAAGCGCTTTATCATTTGAATATTTAAAATCTCATGATGCATTAGGATCTATTATTGTTGGTGCAAGTTCAATCTCACAATTAAGAGACAATATTGCTAATTTTAATAAAACAGTAAGTTTAGATCAAATTAAATCTGCACGTCATCGTGTAAAAGATTTAGAATATACTCAGCATCTTGAGTAATGAATCATGTTTAAGAGGTCTTACAAAGAAAAGTTTATATATAAAGTAAAAGTGATGAAGTATGAATAATGATTGCTTCATCACTTTATTTTTTAAGTGTTAATTATACTTTGTTTTTAAACAATGAAGTAAAATATGTCTCAATTTTTCTAGGAGCTAATTGGTAAAGTTTTAATAATGGATTCATCCATACTGGCTTATTAATTTCTACTTTGCGAGTGATTATACCTCTAACGATTTCTTTTGCGAGTATTTTAGGGTCTATCATCATTGATGCATATTTATTAGCATACTTTAATGATGGATCTGCTTTTTTGTGGAACGGTGTATTAATGGGACCTGGATTAACAGCCATAACATGTAAGTTTTGCTCCTCGATTCTTAGGGCATTTAACACGCTATTTAAAGCAGCTTTAGATGAACCATAAAATGCCGCATTCGCTTGTGTTACAAATGCTGATTGACTTGAAATACCTACTATAGAAGCATTTGATGTTAAATATGGTTTAACAGTTTTAAATAATGCAATAAAACCAAGCACATTTACATGATAAGTCTCTATCATTTCTTCTAACGAATGAGATTGTATGGATTTAAAAAATCCTAATCCTGCACTGTAAACGATTCCGTCAATAGGATAACAAAGCGATTTAGATATATGGCCTACTTCTAAAGTATCTTGTAAATTACATTTAAGCATCGAAACACGTTTTTTGTACAAGTCAAAATTAATATTTTCAAATTTTTTCGTACTACGAACAATAAGGGTAACATATGCACCCCTTTTTAATAGTTCTTTTGTTATTTCTAAACCTAAGCCACTTGTTCCTCCAGTTACGATAAAATGTTTACCTACAATCACTGGTGACTCTCTCCTATCTAATAAGTAATGCTTCATTTTTAATAATATTTATAATAAATATGTTACTATAGTTTTATCAATTTATGGTAAGGATGGTGCTATTTTATGAAGTTAGTATTTTATGGCGCTGGTAACATGGCACAAGCGATTTTTAAAGGAATTATTGATTCTAAAATTTTAAAACATAATGATATTTATTTAACAAACAAATCAAATGAAAATGCTTTAAAATCATTTGCGAAAGAATTAGGAGTAAAATATAGCTATGATGACCCGTTTTTATTAAAAGATGCAGATTATGTATTTTTAGGTACTAAACCTCATGATTTCGAAACAGTCGCAACACGTATAAAGTCACATATCCAATCGGATCATCGTTTTATATCTATTATGGCTGGTCTATCGATAAATTATATTCGAGAAAAATTAGAAATGAATAATCCGGTTGCTAGAATTATGCCAAATACAAACGCACAGGTAGGTCATTCAGTAACAGGCATTAGCTTTTCTGGTAATTTCGATCCTCATTCTAAAGATGAAGTAACTGAATTAATTAGTGCTTTTGGTTCAGTTATTGAAGTTGACGAGGAATATTTACACCAAGTGACGGCTATTACAGGAAGCGGACCAGCTTTTTTATATCATGTTTTTGAACAATATGTTAAAGCGGGAACATCATTAGGTCTTGAAAAGAAACAAGTAGAAGAATCCATTAAAAATCTAATTATTGGCACAAGTAAGATGATTGAGCGATCTGATTTGAGTATGGAACAACTTAGAAAAAATATTACCTCTAAAGGCGGCACCACGCAAGCTGGATTAAATGAACTTGACCAGCATGATATTGAGGGCGTTTTTAAGGCTTGTCTAGATGCTGCAGTTCGTAGAAGTATTGCCCTTTCTAAAAGTGAAGATGAATAATCAATGTTAAAAATAGCTATAACGAAAATTAAGATAATACATTCGTTATAGCTATTTTTTGAGATTTTAGTTATTATTTAAAATTTGAATGTATCGAAGTCTTTAACAAACTCAAAGTTAGGTGTCTCTTTCATTTCTTTTAAAGTATGGTTTATTTCTTCGATATCTTCTAAATTATATCGATTACTTAAATGGGTAATAAAACTTTTTTTCACACTAGACTGATGGATTAAATTAAATACATCGTCAATGTGACTATGATGATAGTTATTTGCTAAAGTTTTATCTCCTTCAATATATGTAGCTTCATGAATCATAATATCCGCATTTTCTGCAAGTATATATTCGTTATCACAAGGTTTCGTATCTCCAAAAATTGTAACGATAGGTCCTGGCTTGGATGGACCTTTAAAGTCTTTAGAAAGATAAACTTGATTATTATACTCAAAGGTATCAAACATTTTTACTTCTTGATATTTGGGACCCGGTTCTAGTCCAATTGATTTTAATGCTGTCACATCAATTGTACCTGGAGTTGTGGGTGCCTCAATTCGATAACCATATGAAGGTATACCGTGATTTAATAATCTTGCTGAAACCGTAAAGCCATTATGATGGTATGTAAAATTATTATCAATTTCGATATATGTAATAGGATAGTTTAAATGAGATTCAGATAATTTCAAAGATGTTTCAATAAATTGTTGTAACCCTGTTGGCCCTATTATCGTCAATGGCTTATCTTCTCCCCCTTGGAATGAACGACTTGTCAATAGTCCAGGTAATCCAAAAATATGATCGCCATGCATATGCGTGATAAAAATGTGATCAACTTTGCCTAATTTTATTGAATGATGCAAAATTTGATGTTGAGTCCCCTCTCCTACATCGAATAACCATACAGAATTTGAATAAGGTTCTAGATTTAAAGCAATCGCTTGAGTATTACGATCTTTAGTAGGTAAACCCGCACTCGTTCCAAAAAATGTAACTTCCATGCATATGCCTCCTCTTTCTTCAATATATTTTATCATACGTCTATAAGTTTGTTATCATATGAAATAAAATAAATGAATTTACCAGAATTTAGGGTATAATGTAACTTATAAAAATAAAATTGTATATCATTTAGTTTATTGTTGTAAATATGATCAATAATTTTAGGCAAAAACATATCAAGAAAAACAGTTTTAATTTATAATGAATGAATCATAGCAATTAAAGAATTGAGGTTTTGAATTTGAATACACACACTAAACATATTCCTTGTTTAATTACTATATTTGGCGCAACTGGAGATTTGAGTCATAGAAAATTATTCCCTTCTTTATTCCATTTATATCAACAAGATAATTTAGATGAACATATTGCAATTATTGGTGTTGGTCGAAGAGATTATACTAATGATTTCTTCCGTGAACAAGTTAAAAAATCTATTCAAACGCACGTGAAAGATACTCATCGACTTGACGAATTCATGGAACACGTTTTTTACTTTAAAAATGATGTAAATGAAGAACAAAGTTATCATGAATTATTATCATTTTCTAATGATCTTGATGATAAGTTTAAATTAGAAGGCAATCGCCTATTTTACTTAGCAATGGCGCCTCAATTCTTTGGACCAATTTCTGATTATTTAAAAGCTTCTGGCTTAACTGAAACTAAAGGATTTAAACGCCTGGTCATTGAAAAACCATTTGGTAGTGATTTTAAATCTGCTGAAAAGTTAAATAATCAATTGCGACAGTCTTTTAAAGAAGAAGAAATATATAGAATTGATCATTATCTTGGTAAAGATATGGTGCAAAATATCGAAGTTCTTCGATTCGCTAATGCGATGTTTGAGCCACTTTGGAATAATAAATATATTTCTAATATCCAGGTTACTTCTTCAGAAGTCCTAGGTGTTGAAGACCGTGGAGGTTATTATGAATCGAGCGGTGCTTTAAAAGATATGGTACAAAATCATATGTTACAAATGGTTGCATTATTAGCAATGGAAGCACCTATTAGTCTTAAAAGTGAAGATATTCGAGCTGAAAAGGTGAAAGTATTAAAATCTTTAAGACAATTAAAACCTGAAGAAGTTAATCAAAATTTTGTGCGTGGACAATATGGGGAAGGTACTATTAATGATCGACATGTTATCGCTTATAGAGATGAAGATCGTGTTGCGTCTGATTCTAATACACCAACCTTTGTTTCAGGAAGATTAACTATCGATAACTTCCGTTGGGCTGGTGTACCTTTCTATATACGTACTGGTAAGCGTATGAAGTCTAAATGTATACAAGTTGTTGTAGAATTTAAAGAAGTTCCTATGAATTTATATTATCAAACAGATAAATTACTTGATTCTAATTTATTAGTTATTAATATTCAACCTAATGAAGGGATTTCATTACACTTAAATGCTAAGAAAAGTATCCAAGGCATCGAAACAAAACCTGTTCAACTGTCTTATGCAATGAGTGCACAAGATAAAATGAATACTGTAGATGCATATGAAAACTTGTTATTTGATTGTCTTAAAGGTGATGCAACTAACTTTACACATTGGGAAGAACTTAAATCTACATGGAAATTTGTAGACGCTATTCAAGAACATTGGACAATGATTGATCCAAACTTCCCTAATTATACATCGGGTACAAATGGACCTATCGAAAGTGATTTATTATTAAGTAGAGACGGAAATCATTGGTGGGACGATATTCAATAAAAATACATTCTAAAGTTTAATGTGATAAATGTATAAAGGATAAGACGCGTTATATTATTTTCACTCATTGAAAATAAAGTCTTGTCCTTTTTAAATTTGAAGATTTAAAGGATCATTTAGAAATTTAATTTTATGATATTGATGTATATTTTTATAAAATATTGTAAAATATTAGTATTGATTGTAAATTTATTGGAGTGAAAGTTTTGGACGTTATCAAGCAGATACAACAAGCAATTGTATATATAGAAGATCATTTATTAGAACCTTTTAATTTGCAAAATTTAAGTGATTACGTTGGTCTTTCCCCTTACCATCTTGATCAATCATTTAAAATGATTGTTGGACAATCTCCTGAAAGTTATGCTCACTCTCGAAAAATGACTGAAGCTGCTAAAGAAATGATACAAAGTTCTTCGAGATTAGTTGATGTAGCAAAACGCTATAATTATATAAGTTCAAACGACTTTGCAAATGATTTCAGTGATTTTCATGGAATATCTCCTATTCAAGCTTCTACTAAAAAAGAAAAATTAAAAATGAGCGAACGTTTATATATTAAACTAACAACTACAGAAAGAGCGCCATACCCGTATAGACTAGAAACGACTAAAGATATACCTCTAGTTGGGTATGTAAAATATATTGAGGCTGATCAACTATCCAATCCTTATAAAATTCCTGATTTTTTAGAAGATTTATATTTAGATGGTAAAATAAAAGAATTAAAACGATATAATAATATAAGTCCATATGAGTTATTTGTTATTACTTGTCCTTTAGATGAAGGTATGGAATTATTTGTTGGTGTACCTAGTGAACGTTATCCAGCTCACTTAGAAAGCCGATTATTACCAGGGCGACACTATGCAAAATTTAATTTGCAAGGTCAAATTGATTACGCAGTTAATGAAGCTTGGTATTATATTGAATCCAGTTTACAACTTACTCTACCTTATGAGAAAAATAGCTTATATGTTGAAATTTATCCTTTTGATCTCTTATTCGAGGACCCGTTTACTAAAATACAATTATGGCTACCTATTGAACAAGAAAATTATAATATAGAATAAAAAAGTGTTAGATGACTAAGTTATTAAACTTAATTCATCTAACACTTTTTACTTTTTTATTAAAGTTCAGCAACAAATGCTTCAAAAGGTCTCATATTGATAATATCTAAGTCATTTTTATAATTGTGTAACTTAATTTGAGATTGTTCAACTTGGAATGGAATATTTAACGATGCAACATCTTCTGTTAAATTTCCTGCCACTAGAATCGTCTTATTATTTAGTTTTCGTGTATAAGCGAAGATATTTTCATTCGTATCATCGATTAAATTAAATTCGCCATAAGTATATATGTCATCAGATTTTTTTAATTTAATTAGACGTTTATAAAAATTAAGAATGGAATCTGAATCCCCTGATTGTTGTGACACGTTTATTGTTTTATAGTTGGGATTAACTGGAAACCATGGTGTACCTTCAGTAAAACCTCCATTTATTTCATCATTCCATTGCATAGGTGTTCTAGAATTATCACGATTCTCCATTTTATATTTATCTAATAACTGATTAACATCACCGCCTTGAGATTTAACGATTTGATATTCTGTTTTTACTGCAACATCGTTAAATGTTTCAATACTTTCAAATGGATAATTTGTCATACCAATTTCTTGGCCTTGATAAATAAAAGGTGTGCCCTGTTGTAAGAAATAAACCACTGCATGACTAGTAGCAGATTCAAACCAATACTTTTTATCATTCCCCCATGTTGAAACACGTCTAGGTTGATCATGATTTTCGATAAATAATGCATTCCATCCTATACCTTCTAGTTGCTTTTGCCAACGATTTAATATATTTTTATAAGATAAAACATCAAATTTAGAGTCGCCAGTACTCCATAAACCTAAATGTTCAAATTGGAAAATCATATTAAATTTACCTTCTTTTTCTCCAACCCATTCTTTTGCATTATCGGAATTCACGCCGTTTGCTTCTCCAACAGTCATAATGTCATATTGACTAAGTGATTTGTCCTTCATTTCTTGAAGCCAATCTTGAATGCCTGGTTGGTTCATATCAACATCAAATGCTGGAGCGTATTGTTTTCCTTTTGGAACAGGTAAGTCACCAGCTTCAAATGTTTTTTTGATGTGAGTGATTGCATCGACTCTAAAACCATCAATTCCTTTTTCAAACCACCAATTCATCATTTTAAAAATAGCTTCTCTAACCTCAGGATTGCTCCAATTTAAATCAGGTTGTTTTTTACTGAATAAGTGAAAATAATACTGCTTAGTTGTATCGTCATATTCCCAAGTTGAACCGTTGAAAATACTTTCCCAATTATTAGGTTCAGAACCGTCAGATTTAGGGTCTGCCCAAATATACCAATCTCGTTTAGGATTATCTTTACTAGAACGAGATTCTATAAACCATGGGTGTTCATCAGACGTATGGTTAACAACAAGATCTAATATTAATTTCATTCCACGCTTATGAATCTCAGATAATAAATGGTTAAAGTCTTCCATTGTTCCAAATTCATCCATAATATCTTGATAATCACTAATATCATAGCCATTATCGTCATTTGGTGACTTATACATTGGACTTAACCAGATGACATCAATTCCTAAATCTTTCAGATAGTCCAACTTTTCTATCATTCCTGGTAGATCACCTATTCCGTCATTATTGCTATCATTAAAACTTCTTGGATACACTTGATAGGCAATGGCTTCTTTCCACCAATTTTTTTCCATTTAAATCGCTCCTTTGAAAGTATTTTGTAGATAATATACATTGAAACAATTAATATTAGTATTTGATGCTTATAAACTTAACTTTTCTAAATTAAATATAAAATATATGTAAAAAAACATTATAATAATAGCTTATAAAAGTAAATAAAATATATAGGGTAATTCGGTATTTCAGAAAGCGTTTGCAACTATATCTATCGTACTAATCGAGTCACTAAATGTCAACTTAGGATGTATCGATTAAAGATAAAATGGTGTAACAAAATTAGGTATAATGGAACTTCTAACTAAAACTTCCGTATACATAAAAAATCTGAGACACTGAATGATGTCCCAGATATTTATTAATATATTAATTATTGTTCAGTCCATTGGGTATGGAAAATACCTTCTTTATCTTTACGTTCATAAGTATGTGCACCAAAATAATCACGTTGTGCTTGAATTAAATTAGCAGGTAGATCTTCTGAACGGTAGCTATCGTAATAGCTAATACTTGCTGAAAAACCAGGTGTTGGCACACCATTTTGAACACCAGTAGCAACTACTTCTCTAAGTGCATATTGATATTCAGTAACAATACCATTGAAATAAGGATCTAATAATAAGTTTTGAAGACCAGAATTATTGTCATATGCATCTTTAATTTTTTGTAAGAATTGAGCACGAATAATACAGCCTTCACGCCAAATCATCGCTAAATCACCTAATTTAAGATTCCATTCATTTTCATTACTAGCATTACGCATTTGTGCAAAACCTTGAGCGTATGAACAAATTTTACTCATATATAACGCTTTGCGGATTTTTTCTAAGAATTCTTCTTTATTTCCATCGAAGTTTGATTTAGGACCACTCAATACTTTTGATGCATTCACACGTTCTTCTTTAATTGAAGAAATGAAACGTGCAAATACAGATTCGGTAATGATTGTTAATGGTATACCTAATTCTAATGCATTAATTGATGTCCATTTACCAGTTCCTTTTTGACCAGCAGTATCAAGAATTTTTTCTACAAGAGGTTCATTATTTTCATCTAATTTAGTGAAAATATCGCCTGTAATTTCAATTAAATAACTTTCTAATTCTCCAGCATTCCAGTCTTTGAAAGTTTTAGAAATATCTTCATGAGACATACCTAATAATTCTTTCATCATTGCGTAACTTTCAGCAATTAATTGCATATCAGCATATTCGATACCGTTATGAACCATTTTTACATAGTGTCCTGCACCATTTGGTCCGATATATTCTACACATGCAGCACCATCTTTGGCTTTAGCAGCAATGGCATCTAGAATATCACTTACTTTGTTGTAAGCTTCTTGTTGACCACCAGGCATTAAAGACGGACCAGTTAACGCACCGATTTCACCACCAGAAACACCCATTCCAATAAAGTTGATACCACTTTCAGCAAGTGCTTTGTTACGACGAATTGTATCTTGATAATTTGTATTACCACCATCAATTAAAATGTCATCGTCATCTAATAAAGGCAATAAGCTATCAATTGTTGCGTCTGTAGCAGGACCCGCTTTAACCATTAATAATATTTTACGTGGTTTTTCTAAAGAGTTCACAAAATCTTCTAAAGAATACGTTGGATGAATTTGTTTATCTTCTGATTCCTTAACCATTAAATCTGTTTTATCACTAGAACGGTTATAAACAGATACGCTATAACCACGTGATTCGATATTCCATGCAAGGTTTTTACCCATAACAGCTAAACCTACTACACCTATTTGTTGAGTCATATTACTTACCTCTCTTATTCAATAATTTCATTAGTATTGTATCACAAAAATATAAATGACTTCACTAAAGTAAAATTTTATTTTGCTACTAATTCAACAATTTTAATCAATTGATTCGTAAGTTGATTTAAAGCATCAACAGGGATTCGTTCAGAAGTAGTATGAATATGTTCGTATCCTACACCTAATATTACTGTTGGAATATTATATGTGTTAATAATACTTCCATCTGAACCGCCTCCAGCAATAACAGTTTCACCCGAAAGTCCTAAGGCTTTAGCGCTCTTTATAGCATATTGAGTCACTGACTCAGTATCATTTCTTCTAAAACCAGGATAACTTTTAGAAATTTTAATGTTTGCTTTACCGCCTAATTCTTTTGCTGTAGTTTCGAAAACCTCTTTCATATGTTTGACTTGATTTTCTAAACTTTCATCATTATGCGAACGAGCTTCAGCCTCTAAAACAACTTTATCTGCAACAATATTTGTAGCAGAACCACCATAAAATTTACCAATATTAGCTGTGGTATCTTGATCAATCTGACCTAAATGCATTTTATTAATCGCCTTAGCTGCAATATTAATTGCACTTATACCTTGGTTTGGTTTACTAGCATGTGCTGTTTTTCCATAAATAGTTGTATTGATAATCATTTGAGTTGGTGCGCCTACTACTGTAGTTCCAACTGCTTGACTGGCATCAACTGCATAGCCAAATTCTGCATCAATTATATTTTGATCTAATTCTTTAGCACCTTTTAAACCTGCTTCTTCTCCTACAGTGATAATAAATTGTATTTGGCCATGTGGTAATTGGTGGTCGTTTATAGTATGAATTGTTTCTATTAAAGCAGCTATACCAGCTTTATCATCTGCTCCTAATACAGTCGTGCCATCTGAATATATATAACCATCTTCTTTAACGATAGGTTTAACGTTAATACCAGGAACAACCGTATCCATATGGCTAGTAAAGTAAATCTTAGAAACATGTTCTTTCCCTTTACTACTTGGTAAAGTACAAATTAAATTATTAGCACCTAACCATTCTCTTTTAGATGCATCATCTTCTACAACATGTAATCCTAAATCTATAAACTTCTTTTTTAGAATGGGCTGTATCTCTTCTTCATTACCAGTTTCAGAATTAATTCGCACTAATTCTAAAAAAGTATTTAGTAAACGTTGACTATTAATCATTATGAAAACCCCTTTCTTATATAGATAATATTTTAACTGACTTTGACAATTAGAGTAAATAAATTGATTGCCATTTTTGTAGAAATCATTTAAGGTTATTTTATATACTATGAGTTATTAATATAATGACATTAAATTATTTTAAAAGTTTCAAGGAGCGTTTACATTGAATAATAAAGTGCTAAAAATTATTATTATTATCATGTTAATTGCAGTTGTAGCTGCATTGTTACTTACAAGTCTTGTTCCTCTCATGCATTAAAAATTAATTAGATTAGAAACTATCGACAAAAATTCAAATTTGACGATAGTTTTTATTATTATTTCTTAAATTTATGCAAATAAAAAAGACAAACTTTTTGTATTTAAAGGAAGTTTGTCTTTTTACTTTGATTAGAAATTATTCTTAGATGTTATATTTCACTATGTAATTTTAAAGAGCCGAATTGAGATTTAATATTTAAATATTCTTCTAATTCATTTAAAATTTGCATCATACTTGCTCTTGATTTTAAAGATTGATGTGATTCTGGCAATGGTAATTCGTCTAATTTTAAACGTATTTCATATAATGAATGTAATCTTAATACTGTATAGTCATTACTATTAACATTATCTCCAATTTCAGCCATTAAATGGGCAACAGTCTCTAGCAAAGGATCATTAGCTGAAGTACTATGAATTAATGTTTGGATTCTGCGTAGTATTTCTAGTTGTTCTTCTCTCATATCAAAATAGTGATAATATGAGTTTTCATTTCGTACAAAGTGATTTTTAACGTCTCTAAAAGCAATAGATTTAGCCTTACGAATATTGGTTTCTAATGTATCAAAAGAAATTGACAATTGTTTATTAATATTTAAACATGCTTCACTATATTGTTTAAATATTGCTTTAATTTCATTTTCAATTTCCTTCTTAAAATTACCTAATGTATTATCTAGACTAGGCATAATTAAATTCATTAAAAATGCTATTCCTAAACCAATTATAAGAAGTAAAATTTCATTAATAATTAAATGAAGACCAATAACTTTGGCATTAAATACGTGAAGTAAAATGACACAACTTGTCACTACACCTTCTTGAACATTCAACATCACTGTAAGTGGAATAAATAATAAAACAATTAATCCTAAAACGACTGCATTTTGACCAAGTAAATTAAAAATAAATGAACCAAAAAATAACATTAATAAACACGAAACGAATCGAGAACCAATTGCTTGTAGTGAGTGAACTTTAGTATGTTTAATACATAAAACAATGAGGATAGCGCTTGAAGCATAGTTATCAAGCCCTACCCATTTAGATAAAACAACACCTAATGTAATTCCTACAGCTGTTTTAAGTGTTCTAAATCCAATTCTATAAGGATTTAAAGCTAGCATATGATGTTCCTCTTATCTTTCTTCACAATACTTATCAAATAAGTTTTGAAGTCGATTGATAACATCCATTACATCATGACCTTCTATTTGATGGCGTTCTATCATTTCAGTAATCTTACCATCTTTCATAAGTGCAAATGATGGACTTGAAGGGGGATATCCTTCAAAATAGTCTCTCGCTTGCTGAGTTGCTTCTTTATCTTGACCAGCAAATACAGTGACTAATCTATTAGGCAACTTGTCATAATGAAGTGCGTGACTTGCAGCTGGACGCGCTATACCTCCTGCACATCCACAAACTGAATTTATCATTACAAGTGTAGTACCCTCTTGTTTAAATACTTTATCAACTTCATCTGAAGTAGTTAATTGTTCATAACCAGCAGATTCAATTTCATTTCTTGCTTGTTCTACAATACCATTCATATATAAATCAAAATTTAAGTCCATTTTGAATCACCTTTCAATCAATTATTATTTATTGTTATTTTACTAATTTCCAACATATAGTTCAAATAGGTTGGTTTTAATATAAGCAAGTCATTAATAACTTTTAATAAATATTTGTTGCTTCAATTGAATAGCTTTCAATACGTTTTTTTACTTGAGACATAAATCGCCCAGTTTGAACCCCATCTAAAATACGATGATCAATTGAAATACATAAATTGACCATGTTTCTTATAGCTATCATATCATCTATTACAACTGGTTTTTTTATAATTGATTCTACTTGTAAGATTGCTGCTTGAGGATGATTAATAATACCCATTGAAGATACAGAACCAAATGTACCAGTATTATTAACTGTAAAAGTACCACCAGTCATGTCTTCTTGAGTCAGTTGTTGATTTCGAGCTTTTTGTGCTAATTGATTAATTTCTCTAGCAATACCTTTAATTGATTTTTCATCAGCATTTTTAATTACAGGAACATATAGTTTGTCCTCATCAGCTACAGCTATTGAAATATTGATGTCCTTATGAATTACAATTTCATTATCATCCCAACTACTATTAAGTAATGGATTAGATTTTAAAGCTTCAGCTACAGCTTTTACAAAGAAAGCAAAGAATGTTAAATTATAACCTTCTTGTTTTTTAAATGCTGTTTTATAGTGATTTCTAGTTTTTACAAGGTCTGTGGCATCGACTTCTAACATCATCCAACCATGTGGAATTTCAGTAACACTGGTAACCATATTTTGAGCAATTGCTTTTCGAACACCTTTAACTGGTATTGTATAACCTTCAAATAGTTCATTTGATGAAGAATTATTGTATTTTTGTGACACTTCTGAATGATTATTCAATTGAGTTGTGAATGTTTCTTCTGAATCATGTTGGTTATTTTCTTGAATATAAGTTTCAATATCTTTTTTAGTTACTCTACCTTCAAATCCTGTTCCTGGTACCTTTGATAAATCAATATCGTTTACTGAAGCTATCTTAAATACGACTGGAGAAAATCTTCCATTATTGACCGAATTCTTAGATGATTGATTTGTTTTAGAAGACATAGATTGACTATTTTCAACATTACTTTGTGTTTGATTAGTTGTTTCATTAGTGTTGTCTTGATTAGAAATTGAAGATGGGTCATCAGGTTGAATTTTACAAATAGTTTGGTTGATTTCAATTGTTTCACTTTCAGTAGCAATTAATTCTGTAATTGTACCTGAAATGGTTGAAGGAACTTCTGCTGTTACTTTATCTGTAACCACTTCGCATAATGGTTCATATTCATCTACATGATCACCTTCAGAAACTAACCATTGCTCAATTGTGCCTTCATGAACACTTTCACCTAATTTTGGCATTTTTACATCCATTATGTTACCTCCCTAAAATTGTGCTAACTCTCTCATTTTTTTTAATATCTTATCAGGATTCATCATTACTTCATTTTCTAAATTAGGAGAAAATGGCATTGATGGAACGTCAGGACCAGCTAATCGCATAATTGGCGCATCCAATTCGAACAAACAATGTTCGGCTATGATTGCTGAGACTTCAGACATGACACTACCTTCAAGGTTGTCTTCAGTTACAAGCAAAATCTTACCATTTCTTTTAGCGCGTTCGATAATCGTTGTTTTATCTAATGGATAAACTGTTCTTAAGTCAATGACTTCGACATGAATACCATCTGCCTCTAAAATATCAGCTGCTTGAATACAATAATTAACACATAATCCATAAGTAAAAACTGTAATATCATCGCCTTCACGTTTAACATCTGCTTTACCTAAAGGAACAGTATAATAAGATTCAGGCACTTCTTCTTTTAAAAATCGGTATGCTTTTTTATGTTCAAAAAATAATACCGGATCATTAGATTCAATTGAAGATAATAATAAACCTTTTGCATCATATGGTGTCGAAGGAATTACAATTGTTAAGCCAGGTGTAGACGCAAAAATGCTCTCAATACTTTGAGAATGATATAACCCACCATGTACACCTCCACCAAAAGGTGCACGAACTGTTAAAGGACATTGCCAATCATTATTAGAACGATAGCGCATTTTAGCAGCTTCACTAATAATTTGGTTAACTGCTGGTAAAATAAAATCTGCGAATTGAATTTCAGCTATAGGTCGTTTGCCAAGCATTGCTGCACCAATAGCAGTACCGATAATATTTGATTCTGCTAAAGGAGTATCAATCACACGCATATCTCCATATTTTTTTTGTAGACCGCGTGTAGCACCGAATACGCCACCTTTACGTCCTACATCTTCTCCTAATATAAAAGTATTATTATCTTTTTCCATAGCCAAGTCTTGTGTATTTTGAATGGCTTCTATATAACTCATTTTAGTCATTGAAAATATCTCCTTCCGGATCATATACATATTGATACGCTTCTTCTACATCTGGATATTGAGCATTTTCAGCATCTTTTGTAGCTTTATCTATAATAGCTTTATGTGTGTTATCTAATTCATTTAGCCAATTTTCATTAATAATACCTAAATCGAGTAATTCATTTTTAAATTTCAGATTACAATCCGATGTCTTGAACGAATCTCTTTCTTCTTTAGAACGATATGTATCATCATCATCTGAAGAATGAGGAGTCATTCGAGTAGTAACTGCTTCAATCAGTGTTGCTCCTTCCCCATTCAGTGCTCTTTCTCTTGCTTCTTTCATTGCTTTGTACACAGCAACTGGATCATTACCATCTACAGTTTCTCCATGCATACCATAACCTATTGCTCTATCAGATAAATGTGTTGCTGCATATTGTAATGAATCCGGGACTGAAATCGCATATTTATTATTAATAATTACACATACAAACGGTAATTTATGTACTCCTGCAAAATTAAGTGCTTCATGAAAATCTCCTTGATTTGAGCTTCCTTCTCCTACAGTAGCAGTTGCTATATTAGATTGTTGGTCCATTTTTAGAGATAGTGCTGCACCTACCGAGTGAGGAATTTGTGTTGCTACTGGAGAACTTTGAGATAAAATACCTTTTTCTCTATGACTAAAATGAGAAGGCATTTGTTTTCCTCCTGAATTAATGTCATCCTTTTTACCGAAAGAAGCTAACATAGTATCATAAGGAGAAATCCCCATATATGTAACGAAAGCTAAATCTCTATAATATGGAGATGAAATATCTCCTTCTTTCATTGCATATGCCATACCAATTTGAGTGGCTTCTTGTCCTTGTCCACTTACTACAAACGGTATTTTTCCAGCACGGTTAAGTAACCATAGTCGTTCATCTAGTTTTCTCCCTAAGTCCATCCATTTATATATTTCTCTCAAATCTTCATCTTTAAGTCCCACAGATTTGTAATCAATCATTTTTTAGTTCCTCCTTTAAACGTGTATTGCTCTGTCTTCAGCCTTTAGCCCAAGCTCCTTTAATACTTCGGATAATGATGGATGTGTATGAGTAGTTAATCCCAGTTCTAATGTAGATCCATTCATAAATTGTAATAAAGCAACTTCATTTATCAATTCTGTGACATGTGGACCCACCATACTTATTCCAATAATATCACCATTATCTTTATCTAACACGATTTCACAAAAGCCTCGTTTACTATTAGTTTCCTCAATAACTGCTTTTCCAATAGCATTAAAAGGAACTTTATAACTGGTTGCTTTAATATTTTGAGATTTTGCAGTTTCTAAATTTAAACCGATAGATGCGACTTCTGGATAAGTATAAACACATTTGGGCATTAAATCATAATTCAAGGGAAGCGGGTGTTCATTAAACATATGTTCAACTGCCGTGATTCCTTCTTTAGAAGCTATGTGAGCTAATTGTAATTTTCCAATACAATCACCTGCTGCATAAAGGTGATTATCACTCGTTTTTTGAAATTCATTTACTTCTATATAACCATGGCTATCTAACTGAATTTTAGTATTTTGAATACCAATATCACTTGTGTTAGGTGTTCGACCTACTGCTACTAATATTTTATCAACTGCAATAGTAGTTTCTTTATTTACATTTATTTGAATGACATCGGTTTTATGTATAATATTCTCTTCACTTAGTTGGTAATCCTCAAAAAATTCTACCCCACGTTCAATCAAACTATCTTTTAAAAATGTTGAAACGGATTTACTTTCAGAAGGTAATATACGTTTACCTGCCTCAATTACTGTAACATTTACATTTAAATCAACTAGTAATGAAGCAAATTCAAGACCGATAACTCCACCTCCGACAATAGCAATACTGTTGGGAAGTGTGTCAAGTTGTAATATATCATCGCTCGATAAAATATTTTGATGATTAATCTCTAAAAATGGTAATGTTTGAGGGTGTGACCCTGTAGCAATAAGTACAAATTGATTAGGAAGTAACTCTGAACTGCCATCTTCATATTCAACAGAAATCGTTCCACTTTGGGGAGAAAATATAGAAGTTCCCATGATACGTCCCGTACCATTGTATATATCAATATGATTTTTTTGCATTAAACTTTGAACGCCGTTATGCATTTGATTAATTATATCTGTTTTTCGATCCATCATTTTTTTAAAATTGATGTGAAAATCGCTTGTATCTATACCAAATTCTGAAGATTGTCTAACAGTCCGAGTAACTTCAGCAGATTTAAGTAGCGCTTTAGTTGGAATGCAACCTTTATGTAAACATGTACCTCCTAATAATGATTTCTCTACAATTGCTACTTTTTTCCCTAATTGAGAGGCACGAATCGCTGCTACGTATCCTGCTGTCCCACCACCTAATACAACTAAATCATATTGTTTTTCAGACATATTGCTACTCCTTTTTAATCAGATTTAAAGGTTAGAATTGAAAAGTGTAACTAAACAATTTGAATATAGAAGATAACATCAAACTCAAAACGTTCTATTTCTTTTCGACATCCAACCTTAATTTAAATTATTCAATTTTAAACTATTTATGATTTTGAGTAATCATTTCTCTAGCATTTTCTCTTGTTAGTTCAGTTACACTTGCTCCAGAAATCATACGGGCAATTTCGTCAATTTTATCTTCGTTTTTTAACTCTTTCACTTGAGTTGTTGTGCGATCATTTTTAGACATTTTACTAATTAATAAATGATGATCACTCATTGAAGCTACTTGAGGTAAGTGAGATATACAAATAACTTGAATATATTTAGCAATATCTCTCATTTTTTCAGCCATTTTTTGAGCTGCTTGACCAGAGACCCCAGAATCAACTTCATCAAACAAAATAGCAGTTTGACCTCTGGATTCAACGAATATACTTTTTAGCGCAAGCATAATACGAGAAAGTTCTCCACCAGAAGCTATTTTATTTAAACTTTTAAGTGGTTCACCCTTATTAGGACTAATTAAAAACTCTACAAACTCAATTCCTTCTATTGTAGGCGTTTCTAATGGTTGAAATGAAATTTCAAGATTAGCATCTTTCATTTGTAAGTTTTGAATTTCAGCCACTATATGATCTCGTAATGTTCGAGCTACTTTTCGTCTTTCTTTTGATAACGACTGTCCATATTTTATTACTTTTTCATAAAGTAGTTCAATTTCTTCTTTTAATTGAGAAGTACTTTCTTCATAATTTTCAATCTTAGCAATTTCACTTTCTAATTTAGATTGATAAGTAATAAGTTCATCAATATTTTTACCATATTTACGTTTAAGATTATTCAGTAAGTTCATTCTAGACTCAAATTCATTAAGTAATTGTTCATCAAAATCAGTATTTGACATTTCATCGTATAGTTCATGTTTAGCATCTTCTAGTGTATAGTAGAACTGATCGATATCCTCTTTAAGTTTTTTAAATTTTCCTGGAAGAATATCATAAATAGTTTGCAAATGATTACTTAATTCATATAGGCGATCAGTGATAGCATGTTCATCTGTAAGTGTGATATGCGCATTGTTTAATGCTAAGCTTAACTTTTCAGAATTCTGGATTCGCTTTATATCAGATTCTAATTGGGCAATTTCACCTTCTTTTAGAGAAGCTTCTTGCAATTCCTCAAATTGAAACTTCATTAAATCGAGACGTTGCAATAATGCTTGGTCAGCAGACTGTAACTCTTCGAGCTCTTTTTTCTTTTCTTTATATTCATTAAATGTTGTTTCATATCGTTCTTTACTATTAGTATATTGATTTTCAGCGTAGTCATCTAATAATTTTAGATGATATTTTTGTTTTAATAAAATTTGTGTCTCATGCTGCCCATGTATATCTAAGAGTTCTTGCATCACTTTTCGTAAATCTTGAAGAGTAACAATTTGATTATTAATACGACAAATACTTTTTCCTGAACTAAAAATTTCTCTTTTTACTAATAGAAAGTCTTCATCAATATCAATATCTAAATCATTTAGAACTGAAATAGCCTCTTTACTATTATCAATATCAAAAATACCTTCAATAATTGCTTTTTTCTCTCCATGTCTTACAAAATCTGAAGAGGCACGCATACCAATCAGTTGACCTATAGCATCTATAATAATTGATTTACCAGATCCAGTTTCACCGCTAAGTACAGTTAATCCATCAGAAAAATGAATTTCGAGTTCATCTATAATTGCAAATTGCTTTATTGATAAGGTTTGTAACATAGATTAATCGCATCCTTATAATAAATTGAAAATTCTTGTTTTAATTGTATGACTTGCTTCTTCATCTCTGCATATTAATAGACAAGTATCATCACCACAAATAGTTCCTAATACTTCATCCCAATCAATTTGGTCTAAGATGGCTCCAATGGATTGAGCGTTACCAGGAAGTGTTTTTAGTACTAGTAAGTTTCCTGTTCCATCAATATTTACAAATGAATCCATTAAGTATCTACCTAGTTTTTCTAAAGGATGATACTTTCTATCGTTGGGAAGGCTATATACATACTGTCCTGTTGAAGCAGGTACTTTAATTAATTGTAATTCTTTAATGTCACGAGAGACAGTCGCTTGAGTAACATTTAGGTCGTATTCATTTAGACGTTTTACAAGTTCATCTTGTGTTTCAATTTGTTCACTTGAAATAATCTCTCTTATTTTTATATGTCTTACAGATTTTTTTGCCATTATGAACACTCCTAGTTTCGAATATTTATACAATAATTTTAACACAACGCTTTTTTAACTACTACTAAAGTTATCCTATAGAAAGGTCGATTTAACGAATAGAATTATCATTTTTGAAACTTTTTTTCGTATTTTCTTATTAAGCTAAATTCAATTTTATATACATTTATGCATTTTAAATCATTCAATGTATATTATTAAAACAAAAAACTCTTTAAAGATTATTCTTTAGAAATCTTTAAAGAGAAGAACTCGAATTATTAATGGTCACGTGAATAAAATAAATTTACTATTTCTAGTAATGGTTCAACATCATAGTGTGGCTTTAATTGATTAATTGCATCTTCAGCAGCATCTTTATGATATTTTAGTTTTTCTTCAGCGCCAGATTTACCAAGTAGAGAAACATATGTACTTTTATGGTTTTCTATATCGCTTCCTATTTTTTTACCCAATTTTTTCTCGTCGCCATAAACATCTAATAAATCATCTTTTATTTGAAACATTAGGCCTAAGTGTTCACTGAAACTGTCTAATGTATTTAAAATTGACTCGCTTACATTGGCAATATCCGCAGCACTTAAAATAGAAAATTTTAAAAGTGCTCCAGTTTTCGCTTTATGAATTTGTTCGAGAGTATGTAATTCAATTGGAGTATTTTCACTATCCATATCTAAGGTTTGACCACCAACCATGCCGAGATTACCACTATCATGTGCTAATCTTGAAATAACTTTTACTTTTGTTTTAGCATCTAAGTTTTTATCATTTGCAATTAATTCAAATGCTTTTGTTAGTAAGGCATCTCCAGCTAAAATTGCTTTCCATTCACCATACACTTTATGATTTGTTAATTTTCCTCTTCTATAATCATCATTATCCATTGCAGGTAAATCATCATGTATAAGTGAATAGGTATGAATCATTTCTAATGCAAGTGCGGTTTGTAATCCTTTTTTATAGTTTTCATTTAACACTTCTAAAGTGAGTAACACAAGTACTGGACGAATTCTTTTTCCACCAGCATCAAGTGAATATTGCATACTTTCTTCTAGTTTAGTATTTAAAGAAGATGCTTTGATTATACCATTTAGATTACTATTTATAATTTCAATCAATTCATTCATTGATTTCTTCAACATCGTCTTCATCCTTTGTTTCTTCTTTGATTAATTGATTTACTTTATTTTCAGCATCTTTTAAAGTTTTATCACAAGCAGATGATAATTTCATACCACGTTGATATAAATCAAGAGATTCTTCTAATGAGACGGTCTCATTATCTAACTTTTGAACTATACTTTCTAATTCTTTCATCATTTCTTCAAAACTTTGTTGTTCTTTACTCATCTTCACACCTTACTTTCTTAACTATAGCATCTACATTACCGTCTTTCATTGATAATGTGATTTCATCTTGTTCATTTAAATCGTGTGTGCTTGTAATGACTTTATCGTCCTTATTAACGATTGAATATCCTCTTAACATTGTATTAGTTGGACTAAGTTGATTAAGTTGCTCAATTTTATTTTTAAAATTGGCTTTATTATGATTAATTAAGTTATATGTTAAATTTATTAATCTATTTTCATTATTAAGACTCATTTTTTGATATTGCACAATTGAATCTTTTAATCTTTTTAAATTAAAATGCTGACGTAACACAGTGATGTGATTTCTTTTTTTCTCAATATTTAAAGTTAAAAGTTGCTTAAGTTTTTTCTCTAAATCATCTCTTCGTTGAATTTGTTGATCATACAACAACGTAGGTTGCTTAAATTTATAATATGATGACAAATAATCTAATTGTTTATGTTGTTTTTCTACTAGTTGTTTAATACTTTTAGTTAGAGAAAATTGATACTGATGAATTTGTTGAATGAGTTCATATTGATCAGGTGTAGCGATAACAGCAGCTTGAGTAGGAGTTGCTGCCCTTACATCTGCTACAAAATCACTAAGAGTAAAATCAGTTTCATGTCCTACGGCTGAAATAACTGGTGTATGACATTCATATATAGCTCGAACAACTTCTTCTTCATTGAAATTCCATAAATCTTCAATAGATCCGCCACCACGACCTACAATAATAGTATCTACTCCTAAAGTGTCAGCGTACTTAATTTTTTCGATAATATCACTTTTAGCATTGATACCTTGAACTAATGTACTAATTGATATTTTTTCTACTAAAGGATATCTACTATCTATTGTAGTATGAACATCTCTGATTGCTGCTCCAGTATCAGCTGTAAGAATAGCAATTTTTTTAGGGAATCTAGGGATTGCTTTTTTATGTTCTTGATTAAAAAGACCTTGCTTATTTAATTTTTCTTTTAATTGCTCTAACTTTTGGTATAAGTTTCCAATACCGTCAATTTCCATTTTATTAACATAAATTTGATAATTTCCTCTACGTTCATATACCGAGACTCGGGCTTCTAATAAAACTTCGTCTCCTTCTTTAGGATCAAATGTTAATTTAGAAGCATTTCCCTTAAACATCATAGCATTTATTACACTATTTTTATCTTTCACATTAAAATAAAGATGACCACTAGAATGTTTTTTAAAGTTTGATAGTTCGCCTTTTAAGAGAATGGATTGCAAATGAGGATCTTGATCAAATTTATATTTAATATATTTAGTTAAAGTCGAGACGCTTAAATATTCTGACATAATTCATCACTCAAATATGTTTATTTTATATTACTTAAGACACCATTTATAAATTTATAATGACCTTCATCACTGAATTGTTTTGTTAGCTCTACTGCTTCATTAATTATTACTTTAGGAGGCGTATCGCTATGAAGTAACTCAAATGTAGCCATTCTTAAAATAATACGATCAGATTTTAATAATCGTTGTATAGACCAATCTTTTAATTTTGGTTCAATTGTTTGATCTAAAACTTGTTCATGATCTTTCACTCCTGTAACAAGCCAATGAATAAACTCAAAATCTAAATCTGGATAATCATCTTTTATAAAATTTATAGCTTCATTGATTGTTAAATCTGTATCTTTCATTTCTAATTGAAACAATGTCTGAAATGCTTGTTTTCTTGATTCTTTACGACTCATAAGAAACTCCTTTGTATTATGGTAACTTTGATTTATTCAGCTGTGATTTGCATAATATGAATATTAATTTCTTTAGGTTCAATAGCAGTCATTGTTTTAATGGAATTAAAAATAGAAGCCTGAATTTTACTTGCAACTTTAGATATATTAATTCCATGTTTAATAGAGCAATACACATCAATATGAATACCATCATTTTTAGTTTCAATTTTTAAGTTTTTATTTAAATTTTTACGACTAATTTTTTCAATGTTACTATTTTTTAGTTCAGAAAAATGTCCAGTCACACCATCAACTTCAGAAACAGCAATACTTGCTATTACAGAAATGACTTCTGGTGCAATTTCTACTTTACCTAAATTAGCATGTGAATAATCTGCTACGTTTACCATTTTTATCCTCCTATTCACTCTCAGCCATAATATTATACTTTTCTAAAAAGTTAGTATTATAATCGCCTGATTTAAAAATATCATTATTCATTAATTTAAGATGGAATGGAATTGTTGTATCTATTCCTAAAATTAAATATTCACTTAGTGCTCGAATTCCAGTCATTATTGCTTCATCTCTGGTAGGTTCATGTACAATCAATTTTGCTACCATAGAGTCATAATAAGGAGGAATTGTATAGTTTGTATAACATGCTGATTCAATTCTTACTCCGTAGCCTCCGGGTGCAAGGTATTGCGTAATTTTACCTGGTGAAGGCATAAAGTTTTTAAAAGGATTCTCAGCATTAATTCTATATTCAATGGCATGGCCATTTATAATAATATCATCTTGCGTATAGGAAAGTGGTTTTCCCATAGCAACTTTTAATTGTAATTTCACTAAGTCTACACCTGTTACCATTTCAGTAACTGGATGTTCTACTTGGATTCGTGTATTCATTTCCATAAAATAGAATTTATTTTCGTTTAAATCATATATAAATTCTATGGTACCAGCATTTTCATAATTAACTGCTTTAGCTGCTCGAATAGCGGCATTACCCATCTCTTTACGCTTTTCATCTGAAAGTATTGGTGAAGGTGACTCTTCTACTAATTTTTGCATACGCCTTTGAATTGTACAGTCACGCTCACCTAAATGAATCACATTGCCGAATTGATCACCAATTATTTGTATTTCAATATGACGGAAATTTTCAATGAATTTTTCTAAGTATAATCCGCCGTTACCGAAAGCAGTTTCAGCTTCTTGTTGTGTCATACGGTAACCATTTTCTAAATCTTTCTCATTTCGTGCAACACGAATACCTTTACCTCCACCACCAGCTGTGGCTTTAATAATAACAGGATACCCTATTTTTTTAGCTACATTTTTGGCATCTTCAATCGATTCAATTAGTCCATCGCTTCCTGGCACTACAGGCACGTTTGCCGCTATCATTTCAGCTTTAGCTACATCTTTAATACCCATTTTTTTAATAGATTGATGACTAGGTCCAATAAATTTCAATTGACAAGCTTCACAAAGTTCAGCAAAATCACCATTTTCAGCTAAAAAGCCATAACCTGGATGAATAGCATCACATCCTGTTGAAGTCGCTATAGATAAGATGTTAGGAATATTTAAATATGAATCTTTAGACTGAGTTGGACCGACACAATATGCTTCATCAGCAATTTGAGTATGTAATGCATCTTTATCTCCCTCAGAATAAATAGCAACAGTTTGTATACCTAAATCATGGCAAGCTCTAATGATTCTGACTGCAATCTCACCACGATTTGCGATTAATACTTTTTTCATTATTTCACCTTAAATAACGGCTGGCCATACTCTACCATTTGTCCGTCTTCAACTAAAATTTCAACGATTTCTCCTGAAACTTCTGCTTGTATTTCATTAAATAACTTCATAGCTTCTAATATGCATACAGTTGAATTAGTGGTAACTTTATCCCCAACTTGTACATAAGCTTCCTCTTCAGGTGATGGTGATTTATAAAAAGTCCCTACCATTGGGGCATTAATTGTTTCGTAATTTGAAGCTTCATTTTCTTGATTTGATTCACTTGTTTGAGACATTTCATTTGTCATTGGTGTTGGTACAGATGGCTGAGATGCCATAACTGTTGGTTGTTGTGAATATTGTGGCGTAACAATTTCAATTTCTTTTTGTTTTTTTAAATTAACTACGCTACCTTTATTATCTTCTATATTAATTTCAGTTAAACTTGATTCATCAAGAATTTGAATTAATTCTTTAATTTCTTTAAAGTTCATAGTTTAATGACTCCTCGACTTAGTTTTCATCTACCCATCTATTTTACTTGAGTATGAAAGTCAATTCAAGCGGTTCATTTAACTGGTATTAAACTTATGATATGAAAAGTATAAAAGTATTAGACGTATAGTGAGTTTATTTCTGTCATCTTTAATCATAGGGAATTTTTATTCAAATTATTTGTTAATAATGATATAAAAATCGTAGTTTTCATAGTCGTGTGTCAGTTATCTATATAAAAACAGGTTAATGCATAATTATTGATGCATTAACCTGTTTTTATTTTTAATGAGCAAATTATGCTCTTGAAATGTAGCTACCATCGCTTGTATTAATAACTAATACATCGCCTTCATTAACGAATAAAGGTACATTTAAAGTATAACCAGTTTCAACTGTAGCAGATTTTGTAGCACCTGTAGCAGTATCGCCTTTAATACCTGGCTCTGTTTCAGTAACTTCAAGTTCAACAGTTTTTGGTAATTCGACACCAATTGTTTCACCTTCGTATGACTGAATTTGAACTTCCATATTCGCTTTTAAATATTTTAATTCATCTTTTAAGTAATCACCAGATAATTCTATTTGATCAAATGTTTCATTATCCATGAAGACGTGATTATCTCCATCAGCATATAAATATTGCATACGGCGATTTTCAATCATCGCTTGTTCTACTTTTTCACCAGCTCTGAAAGTTTTTTCTTGAATAGCTCCTGTTCTTAAATTACGTAATTTAGAACGAACAAAAGCAGAACCTTTACCTGGCTTTACATGTTGGAAATCAATTACTTTCCAAATTCCATTATCTACTGAAATAGTTAAACCTGTTTTAAAATCATTAACCGAAATCATTCAGTTTCCTCCTCAATTATACGCTTACTATAAAATAATAAGGTCTTTTGTGCATTTAGTAAAGACTTCACAACCATTTTCAGTAATTAAAATGTCATCTTCTATACGCACTCCTCCAAGACCATCTACATAAATACCTGGTTCAATAGTAACACAATTATTAACTTGAACTGTATCACTAGTATTTTTAGATAATAATGGTCCTTCATGAATATCTAAACCAATACCGTGTCCTAAAGAATGACCAAATTCATTTCCGTAACCATGAGCTTCGATATAATTTCTAGATAATGCATCAGCTTCTTTAGTTGTCATACCTGGCTTGATTTCTTCAATTGCCTTTATTTGAGATTGAAGTACGATATTATAGATTTTTTTTAATTTTTCATCAGGTTCACCAATAGCAAATGTTCTAGTAATATCTGAACAATATCCTTTGTAATATGCACCAAAGTCAAGAGTAATCATGTCACCTTTTTCGATTACTTTATCACTAGCAACTCCGTGAGGCAGAGCACCTCTATAACCTGAAGCGACAATTGTATCAAATGATGGACCATCCGCACCTAATTCTAACATTTTACTTTCAAGTAATGCTTTTAATTCTCTTTCAGTCATTCCAACTTTTGCAACGCTTAAAATGTAGTTATAAGTATCATCAACAATCTTAGCCGCATGTTTTATTTTTTCTATTTCCTCAATTGATTTTATTTCTCTAATTTTTTCAATTGCATTGCCTATACTTATAAAATTAGTATTGATTTGTTGTAATTCTTGATATGTATCATAGCTAACTAAATGACCTTCAAAACCTACTATTTTATACTGTTCATTTTTTATAATTTCTTTTAACTCATCAATAATCCCACTACGTCTATTAACAATTTCAAAGTGAGTGGCTTGATTTGTTGCTTGTTCAATATAACGGAAATCTGTAATTAACTTGTTTTCGTTATTAGAAATAATTAAAGCTCCACTTGTTCCAGTAAAATCAGAAATATAACGTCTATTATAGTCAGATAATATAATAAGAGCATCAAGATTTTTATTTTCTAATAACTGACGAATTTTGGCTAATTTATCCATTTTTCCCACTCCTTGTATAACGTTTGTACATTTTCATTATATACATTAAAATAATAACATACTTAAAATATTAAAGATATTTTGATTTAGGGAGATTTACATGAAAAGATTATTAACGATTTTAGGAGCTTCTTTGTTTTTGGTTGGCTGTGGCTCTCAAAATTTAGGACCTTTAGAAGACAAAACAACCAGTTTAAGAGATGAAAATCATAATTTAAAATTAAAAATTCAACAACTAAATCAAGATATAAGTAATCAAAAATCTCAATTAGAAGCATTAAATAAAGATAAAAAGAATGTATCTAAAACTGTTGATAATAATAATGAAGCTGATTTTTTACAAGCTTCTTCCAACTATTATCAAGATATTGCTAAGATTATCGGTAAATTTAATCAACTTGATTTAAATAAAACTAAAAAAGATGATAAAAATCAAAATCTTGAAAAGCTAAATTCATTATCAAATGATATAGATGATGCATATAGTAAATATAAAAGTACTACAGATAAAGAGAATTTATCAAATGGTAGTGATAATGAAGATAAAAATATTAAACAAATAAATAAAAATCTTCAATCTGCTTTTAAAGATATTAAAAACGGTTATGAATCTAATGATAATAAGAAATTAAATCAAGGTAAATTGAAATTATCACAAATTAATGTTTCTAGTAGTTCATAAAATAGGAGTCTTTTAGTTGAAAAATATTATATTTTATTTTGTTTTAATTATAGCAGCCATAGGATTACTGCTAAATCTAAATATTTTTTTAATGTCTTTTATGAAATTCATTTTCTCACTTATAATGATTGCTCTTATTATTTACTTAATCTATTATTTCTTTTTCCTTACAGAGGATCAGAGAAAATATCGAAGAGCTGTGCGAAAATATAAAAAAAGACAACGAAAATAAAAGTAAGGAGACTTATGAGTATTAGTGCTCTTAGGTCTCCTTACCTTTATATCTATTTTTTATATAACCATTCTTCAGAACGGTATTTTTCTTCAAGTTCTTTTACTTCAGCTAATTGATTTTCAGTTAGAGAGAGTGACTTAAATTCAATATTTAATCCTTTTTTAAAACCTTCTTCAAACGCTTTTTCCATTTCTTCAATAGATATGTGTCTATCGGATATATCATTTATTGCTACAGCTTTATCAACGAAAGCTTTTTTCATTTTCTCTTTTAAACGATCATTCTTAAAAATAAACATATCAAATAATTCGTCTACATCTACATCTTGTAGTAGTGAACCATGTTGAAGAATAACGCCTTTTTGTCGTGTTTGTGCACTACCTGCAATTTTACGTCCTTCAACTACCAGTTCATACCAACTTGGAGCATCAAAGCAAACCGCACTTCTTGGTTGTTTTAATTTTTCTCTCTCTTCTTTAGAACGTGGAATAGCAAAATAAGCATCAAATCCCAATAATTTAAAACCTTCTAGAAGCCCTTCTGAAATAACTCGATAAGCTTCAGTAATTGTAGAAGGCATATTTGGATGAGATTCAGGTACGATAACACTATAAGTTAATTCTTTGTCATGTAAAACGCCTCTTCCACCAGTTTGACGTCGAACTAAACCAAATCCTTTTTCCTTTACTTTATCAATATCAATTTCTCTTCTTAATCTTTGAAAGTAACCTACAGATAAGGTTGCGGGATTCCAAGTATAAAATCTAACTACAGGATCAATTTCTCCTCTTGAAACAAAATTTAATAAAGCTTCATCCATCGCCATATTATAATAAGGATCATGGCTTCCAGTGTTGATAAAATTCCATATTTCAGTCATACAAAAACTCCAATCACAACTTTATTTATATAAGTTAAACGTTAATATTACTTTAAAATGTTCTATTAATATGAAACAATAAAAAATTTTGATAAATTCAGCTAACACCTTTATAATTAATAATATCGGTTAATTAGGGAGGATGCAATATGAATGTATCTTTGATTATAGCATTAATAATTATAGTTTTAATAATTCTTTATATGGTTGGGAATTTCTTTCTTAATCGACGAGCTGTAACTGAACTAGATCAAAATGAATTTCACAAAGGCTTGAGAAAAGCTCAAGTAATTGATGTACGTGAAAAAGTTGACTATGAATACGGTCATATAAATGGTGCTCGCAATATACCTATATCTATGTTTAGACAAAGATTTCAAGGTCTACGTAAAGATCAACCCATATATCTTTGTGATGCAAATGGTATTGCTAGTTATCGTGCTGCTCGTATTTTGAAGAAAAATGGATATAAAGATTTATATATGCTAAAAGGCGGCTATAAAAAATGGACTGGTAAAATTAAAACTAAAAAATAATTACCAGAAATAAAACTCTCAAGAAATTTCTTGAGAGTTTTATTATTTATTAAATTAAAGTTTTTCTTGATGTAAATCTTCAAATTTAAGAATAGGTTTACGTGCTGCAGTTGTTTCATCCAATCTATCAATAATAGTTGTATGGGGTGCTTCTAACACTTTATCAGGATCATTTTCAACTTCGTCTGCGATTTGAAGCATTGCATCAATGAAGTAGTCTAAAGTTTCTTTAGATTCAGTTTCAGTTGGTTCAATCATCATACCTTCTTCCACATTTAGCGGGAAGTAAATTGTTGGTGGATGTACCCCAAAGTCTAGTAATCGTTTTGCCATGTCTAGAGTACGAACACCATGTTCTTTTTGTTTAGATCCACTTAAGACGAATTCATGTTTACAATATTGTTCATACGGAATTTCATAACGATCTTTTAATCTTGCTTTAATATAGTTAGCATTTAAAACAGCTGCTTCTGATACTTCTTTTAATCCTTTTGCACCCATAGTTCTAATATACGTATACGCTCTTAAATAAATACCAAAATTACCATAAAAAGGTTTTACTCGACCGATTGAATTTTCAATAGCATTATCATATTTAAATGTATCACCGTCTTTAACTACCATTGGTTTTGGTAAATAACTTGCTAATTCTTTTTTTACGCCAACTGGCCCTGAACCAGGACCACCTCCACCATGCGGACCTGTAAACGTTTTATGCAAGTTTAAGTGTACAGCATCAAATCCCATATCCCCCGGACGAACTTTATCCATAATAGCATTTAAGTTTGCTCCATCATAATAGAGTAAGCCACCTGCTTCATGAACAATTTCACGAATGTCCATGATGTTTTTCTCAAAGATACCTAAAGTATTTGGGTTTGTTAACATAATGGCAGCGGTATTTTCATTAACTACACGTTTTAAGTCTTCGATATCAACTTCACCGCGTTCATTAGATTTAACTGTAACTGATTTAAATCCAGCAAATGAAGCAGATGCAGGGTTCGTACCGTGTGCAGAGTCTGGAACTATAACTTCATCACGATGCCCTTCACCGTTTTTTATATGATATGCTTTAAAAATCATTAAAGCTGTCCACTCGCCATGAGCACCTGCTGCTGGTTGTAAAGTTACTTCGTCCATGCCTGTAATTTCTTTTAGTTCTTCTTGTAAACTATAAATTATTTCTAATGAACCTTGAACTTGTTCTTCTTCTTGAAGTGGATGAGATTCAGCAAAACCAGGAATGCGAGCAACCTTTTCGTTAATTTTTGGATTATATTTCATCGTACAAGACCCTAATGGATAAAATCCTGAATCTACACCAAAATTTTTATTAGAAAGTTCTGTATAATGGCGTACTAAATCTAATTCGGCCACTTCAGGAAACTCTGCTTTTTCTTTTCGAATAAATTTATCATCTAAAATATTTTCGATAGAATCTGTTTTAATATCGCTTTGTGGTAAAGAATATGCATATCTATCTTCTCTAGATCTTTCGAAAATTAATGGACTAGATTTACTTACTACCATTTAGCTCACCAGCTTTCTCAACAAATGTATCAATCTCTTCTTTAGTTCTTAATTCAGTAACAGCAACTAACATATGATTTTCAAAATCTGATGAAGCTTCACCCAAATCAAATCCACCAATGAAACCATATTCTGCTAATTTTTTATTTATATCTTTGATAGGTTGATCAAATCTAACAACAAACTCATTAAATGATGTACCATCTATTACTTCAAAACCGTTGTTTTTAAATTGATTTTTAGCATAATTAGCATGTTCTAAGTTTTGAACTGCAATATCATAGATACCTTGTTTACCAAGGGCTGACATAGCAATTGATGATGCTAACGCATTCAATGCTTGGTTTGAACATATATTCGAAGTGGCTTTATCACGTCGAATATGTTGTTCACGAGCTTGTAAAGTAAGAACAAAGCCTCTATTACCTTCATCATCTTGAGTCTGTCCTACTAATCTACCAGGAACTTTACGCATTAACTTTTTAGTAGTGGCAAAGTAACCACAATGAGGGCCACCAAACTGAGTAGGAATACCAAATGGTTGTGTATCACCAACAACAATATCTGCTCCAAATTGGCCTGGAGGTGTTAAAACCCCTAATGCTAATGGGTTACTATAAACAATAAATAATGCTTTTTTATTTTCGATATAAGAATGAATTTTTTCTAAATCTTCAATGGATCCATAGAAATTAGGATATTGTACAGCAACTGCTGCAGTATCATCATCAATTGCTTGTTCTAATTTTTCCAAGTCAGTAATCGTTCCATTTAAGTCAACTTCAACAATTTCAAATTCTTTTCTTACTTTAATATAAGTTTTTAGTACTTGTAGAGCCTGATAATGTAGACCTTTAGATACTACAATTTTGTTCTTTTTAGTATGATTAAACGCTAATATACAAGCTTCAGCAAAACTAGTTATGCCATCATACATAGATGAATTTGCGACATCCATTTGAGTAAGTTCGCAAATTAGTGTTTGAAATTCAAAAATTGCTTGTAGTTCACCTTGAGAAATTTCAGGTTGATAAGGTGTATAAGCAGTATAAAATTCAGAACGAGAAATCATAGCGTCTACTATTGAAGGTGTATAATGATCATATACTCCTGCACCTAAAAAGCTTGCATGTGTTTCTTTAGTAATATTTTTATTAGCAATGGTATTCAATCTTCTTAAAAGTGAAGTTTCAGCTTCTCCACTCTCAATATTTAAGTCTCTATTAAGTAGAATATCTTCTGGAATATCTCCAAAGAGTTCGCTAATTGAATTGGCTCCAATTTTTTCTAACATTTCTTTTTTATCTTTATCAGTTAATGGTATATAACGATGACTCACATTGCACACTCCTTAGTTATTTTTCGATTTGATTTTTCTTAACAATTTTAGCTTTTAATTGTCTTTTACGAACTTGAACAAGTAATTCTTTACCTAACTCAAATTCATCACGCTCAATCATAGCCAAAGCAATTGATTTTCCTGAAGAAGGTGATTGAGTTCCCGAAGTAACTTCACCTATTTCTTTTCCATTAAGATTCATTACTGTATAACCATTTCTTGCAATGCCTTTATCTAGAAGTTCTAAACCGACTGTTCGACGTTTTGATCCATTTTCTTTTTGATCTTTTAGAACAGATTTACCAATAAATTCATCTTCAATCAAAGGTTTAGCAGCAAAAGCTATTCCACCTTCATAAGGAGTGATTGATTCAGTGAGATCTTGTCCATGAAGAGGTAAACCGGCTTCTAATCTAAGCGTATCTCTTGCACCTAAACCACAAGGTACAACTCCTTTATCAATAAAGCCATTCCAAATATCAACTGTATCATTTGAGTTACAATAAATTTCAAAGCCATCTTCACCTGTATATCCAGATTGAGATAAGATAACATTTTTTCCAAATATAGTTACATTTTGTTTGAATTCAAATGGTTTCATTTCACTTACATCAACATCAACAAGTTCACTTACTAAAGTTCTAGCTTTAGGACCTTGAATTGCTAATTGACCGTATTGATTAGACACATTAGTTACATCCACATTAAATTTAGATTGATGTTTTTGAATCCATTCGAAATCCTTATCAGTATTTGCCGCATTAACTATTAATAAGTATTTGTTATCAGCAATTTTATATGTTACTAAATCATCAATAATACCCCCTTCATCATTACATAAAGCTGTATATTGAGCTTTAGTTTCAGATAAATTATTAGTATCATTAGAAAGTAAATATTGGACAAATTTACTAGCATCATCACCTTCAATTAAAATTTCTCCCATATGACTTACATCGAACATCCCCACTTCATATCTAACTGCGTTATGTTCTTCTTTAATACTAGTAAATTGAACAGGCATAGCCCATCCACCGAATTCCACTATTTTAGCATTACTATTTACATATGTTTCATATAATGGTGTCTTTTTTAATTCGCTTGTCATTTAAAAACCCCCTATTTTTTATAAAAAAAGCAGAGTAGCAAAAGCTACCCTGTCTAAATAACAAATCCAGGACTGCGTAACAGTACTATCCTTTTGCCTGAGAGTTTCGTAATTTACTTGCACCTTCGGCGATAACATGACTTAAATTCAAAACATCGATAGAATCAGTTCAAGTTATTCTCTCTAATACTGATCACTCGCATGGTATATGATTTAAAATTGTTTCATATACATATTCAATTGATTTACTACTATCTACTTTTTTGAATGCGATTTCATTATATCTTGAAACCCTTGATAAATACAAGCTATTTAGTTGTTTTTTACTTTTGTTTTTCGCGTTTGGTCTATGTGGGTCATTAGCAATTCTGTAGTAGATGATATCTATATCACAATCTAACCAAATAACTGTTTTATTTTTTAAAAGTGAGATAGAATCATCATTTTCTATAATTCCTCCACCAGTCGATATAATGTCGTATTTATCAATACAATCTTTTAAATATTTATACTCTAACTTACGAAATCCTTTTTCATCAATTTCATTAAAAATATCTGGTATTGTTTTAAATTCTTTAGTTTCTATATATGTATCTAAGTCGATATATGAATAATGTAATTTTGAAGACAAATATTTGGCAATGGTACTTTTACCGGTACCCATAAATCCTACTAATATAAGTGGTAAATAAGAATGAGTCATATTAATCGCCTCTCTTAAGTTTATCACTTATTATACTATCATAATACATTTGAATATTATGTATTGTCTTTAATTTTATACTATATTGATTAAAAAAAGTAGATATAATTATCAAATAAATACTTAGAATAAATAATGTATAGCTACTTATATATCCTTTCATTTTATAAAAATAAATTTTTTTCATAGTAGTTGTTTTTATCACCTATTTTTAGTTTTAATTTTATGAAGTTAGAAGATAAAGGTAGAAATTCTGCATTGATGACATTATTTAATAATATGATATTGCCATTTCCATTAATTTTGTATAATAATTTGTTATTTCTAAATTCTATGTAATCTTTAGATGACTGATTATTTATGATAATTGTGTTTTTATCCTTAATTTTAATATCATGAGAACTTTTTAAAAAAATTTGAGTTATATTTGTTTGAAAAAATGCATATTCAGTTTGATAACTATTGTAAGTCTCGTATAAAAAAGAATGAGTCAATTTTATTAATTGAGGAAAAAAAGTTAACATCATCATTGTTAAAAGTAATGAAACTAACATTTCTATTAAAGTGAATGATTTTAATTTAATATTTAACACAAGATTCGATTTTAGTTTCTTTATGAAGTCCACATATTTTATTGGAATAAAGTTTAATATGATAATCACCCAAGTTTATACCTTTTGAAATAGTTTTTTTATCATAATGATTAATACTACTCATTATCATTTGTTTGATTTCAATAATTTGATATTCTTTTTTTAAAGTATGATTTAAATTGATTAATATTGGGATTAAAGTGAAAACTATAATGGTGAAAATATACAAGCTAAATAAACTATCAATGAGTAAAACTGCTTTAAATTTTAAGATATCTTATTCTTCCTTTTTCAATATTAATGATCAACTTATATTGATGTTGATTAATTTTTAGTATTAATGAACCGAACTGATTTATTCTACCTTCTTTATTAAAAGTAATTTTTTCTAAATGTTTAATTTCAATTATTTTTCCATCTTCAATATTATAGTTATATTGCTTACCTTGTGCTTCTATTACTTTTATAATTGAGGAATGTTTTGAAATTAACAATGTAATAGATTTATTTTCTCGCATAGCTTTAGATTTAAAATACTCTAATTGATTAATAAAGTGTGTCGCTTTTATATCATCTAACAATGAAATATCGTTAAATAAATTTACTTTTAGCGTTACATTAAGTAAGATAATTAAAATCAAAATGATTAACAAACTCTCGATAAAAGTAAATGATTTAATATTCTTACTCTGCAACTGCTTCCCCATTTTTAATACTGATAGTTTCTCCAGTCTTACAAGAAGTCTGCCCTTGTTTTATAAAACCTTCTGTTATTAAGTCCTCAATAGAATTAGGAGCTCTATTATGCTTTAAAGTATAAGCTTCAATTTGGCTATTAACCATTTTCACTTGTGCTTCACACCCTGTAGATTGAATATGTGCCATTTGTTTGGCTATATTTGGGATAATTAGAATAAGTAAAACACTAATTATTAGCAGTACAAGTAACATTTCAATTAAAGTAAAAGCCTTTAATTTATTTTTTAATTTCATCATAAAAAACCTCCATTTTACTTAATGTTTTGCATAAGTTGAAACATCGGTAACATGATAACTAAATACAAACTAACTATAAAAATCCCTAAGAAAATAAATACAATAGGCTGGATAATTTTTGATTGTTTTAATGCTTTATTTTGGAGCCTTTGAATTAATATTTGGCAATACATTTTCAACTCAATATCTAATTTATTATTTTTTTCACCTTGCTTAATAAACTGTGTTAAATCATATTGATAACATGGTATTTTAATTAAAATATCGGATAAATTAATACCTCTACTTAGTTCTTTTTGAATAACGATACCAATGTAGTTTAAGAATGGATTGTTTTGTTGGTGAATGTACATATCTACAACTTGTTGTATACTAATACCATTTTTATAAAACATGGCTAAATCATTAGCAATTTGATACGTTTTAATAGTTGAATAATAGAAATGTACAATTGGTATATAAGAGATGAACATAAGTTTTCTTGACATATCGATTTTATTAACAAAGATAATTACAATGATAGATAAAATTAGTAAAACAAAGAGAATTAGAAGAAAAAATTGAGGCAAATGACTAATTAAATATGTGATAATAGTCTGTGATAAATTGAGTTCTACATCCATTGTTGAATATAGGTGTTCAAATTGAGGTAAAACTGTATAGTTTAATATACTTAACATGGTTATAAATATTGAAATTAAAATAATAGGATATTGAATAGCTTTTAATATTCGTTGTTTAGCTTGAAGATTTGTTTTTAAATAATTAATTACTTCCTCAAGTGAATCATTTATATTTCCATATTTCTGAGAAAATTGAATTTGAGTGACAACAGATTTAGGGTAGCCTATTAATTCTAATATTTGATTACATTCTCCTCCTGTTTTTATTATATTAATTATCTTGTTGGCTATATCTTTATTTTTATAATTAAAATATAAATTTATAAAGTTAAAACACTCTAGTAATGTAAATCCGCTTTTAAGTAAGTTATTCAAATTACTTAAAAGTATAATTTGTTGATTTTCACTAAGAGATTTAGAATGATTGTTAAATATATTTTTTAACCATATCTTCACATATAAGTCCTTCTTTCGATAACGACATCAATTTTTCTTTTAAATTATTAAATGTTTTAGGAAGTGTATGGTTATGTTCAAAAAAATATTGAATTTGACTATTCGAAATAGACTCACAAACGAGCTTTCTTTGATTTGAAATAGTTGTAACCAATCTTTGATTTGAAATTACATTTATCGCTTGTGAGATTTCTTGAACACTAATTCCCATCTCTAACAATCTAAGTATGGCACCTCTACAATTACTAGAATGCATAGTAGTTAGCACTAAATGGCCACTTAAACTTGCTTGAATGACACACTTTGCTACTTTAGCATCCCTAATTTCACCAATTAAAATAACATCTGGATCACATCTTAATATCGCTTTAAATGAATTGACATAATCTATACCGGCTTTATGATTTACTGATACTTGTGTTATGCCTTTTAACAATTGTTCAACAGGATTTTCTATTGTAATCACATTTAAATTTAATTCTTGAAAAGCATAAAGTACTAATTGATACATCAAAGTACTTTTACCTGAACCTGTTGGACCAGTTAGTAAAATGAGACCCTGCTTTTTATTCATTAGAGGTTTAAAGTCATTAAAATCTTTATATTCTCTTTTAGAATTAAAATATTGTGGGATAAGTCTGATAACACAACTTTCAATTCCTAATGATAGGGGTAAAGTAGAAATTCTTAAATAAAATATCGATTTAGCATGATATGTATATCTACCACTTTGAGCTTTTTGGTGTGTTGATACATCTAAATTCGCTTTAAACTTCATATAAATCAATAATTTTTCATAAATATCAATATTAAATATTTCATAAGTCTCTAACCTGTCGTTCACTCTATCCTCTGAAGGAATAAAGTGTACGTCACTTGCATTTTTTGAAATTGCTTTATTAATTATCTCTTGAAATAATAATTTCAAAAAAACACCTCCTACATATATAAACGTAAGAGGTGTTAAAATTACTTTTTTTATTGTCCATCTAAATATGGATTGAGTTGCTCATCATCTACTGTAGTGTATTGGCCGTGACCAGGGAATAAAGGTAAATCTCCGTCTAATTCAAATAATTTATCTTTTATTGAGTCTACTAATGTTTCATAGTCTCCTCTATATAAGTCGGTTCTGCCAATACCGTTATTAAATAATGTATCTCCTACTACTGCAAATTCGTCAAACACATAAGTTAAACTTCCAGGTGAATGACCTGGTGTATGAAGAACATTGAATTGAAATTCATCGATTGTAAAATCTCCTTCATTTAAAGCACTAGGTTGAGCTTTACTAGTAGTTAATGGCATACCATATTGCTTAAATTTTGAAGAACCATTTTTTTCAGGATCTGTTAAGAAAGAAAATTCTTCTTTATGCATATAAACTGGTACATCATACTTCGATAATACATCGTCTAAGGCACCAATATGATCAAAATGTGCATGTGTAAGTAATATTGCTTTTAAGGATTTATTGATTTGATTTAATTTTTTAAAGATTTTATCAGATTCTCCAGCAGGGTCAACTAATAATACACTCTCATCGCTTTCTATAAAATATGCATTTGTATCAACTAAACCTAAAGATAAATTAGAAATTCTCATATTACTCACCCTGTTTATCTAAATGTTTTTGAACAGATTTTAACTTATCATTCATTTTGCGAGATTTATCTCTTCTATCATCAATACGTAAATTTGTACAAACTCTATCTAAGCCTTTATCAAATGGTAATTCATGAATTGCTTGAACCACTTCAAATAAATCTTTAAGATCGCCTTCGATAAGTGTGTTCATAGGTGTTAATTGATAGTCAATTTTTCCTTGTTTTTTAAATTCTTCTAATTTCATTTGAATTTCAGCAATATATTTACTTACACTAGGGCCTTCAGTTCCGACTGGTATAACAACTACGTCAACGATAGCCATTATTTAACACCATCCTTTTCAATGATATATGTTTTAATTAGTCCTGCAGCACCTGTAATGCCAGCATCATTTCCAAGTTTTGCTTGAACAATTTCAGTATCTCTTTGAGCAGGACTGAATGTTAAATTATGATATTCTGTTTTAATATTTTCAATTAATATTAAACCTGCTGTAGACATTCCTCCACCTAGCACAATATATTTAGGGTTGCTTGTGGCACTGATTATACTACATAAATAAGCGATATGATTTGCGACCTTCTCAGTTATAAATATACAGAATTGATCTCCTGCTTTTGCCGCATCAAATACAGCCTTAGCAGTTACTTTATTCTCTTTTATAAGTGATAAAATAGATGATTTAAATGTAAGTTTAGGATAATAAAAGTTGACCAAATTAACAACACCAGTAGCTGAAGCAACAGTTTCAATGCATCCTGATTTACCACAATTACAATTAAAGCGTTGATCAAAATCAGTTCTAATATGCCCTATTTCAGCGCCTGAGCCATTATGACCATGTACAATTTCACCATTTGAAATGATGCCTCCACCAAGACCAGTGCCGAGTGTAATTGCAACTACATCATCTGAACCTTGACCAGCACCTTTGTGCTTTTCACCTAGTGCAGCTACATTTGCATCATTATCAACATATATAGGACAATCAATAAATTCGCTAAAAATCTTTCTAACATTTACATTTCCAGGCCAATGTAAATTAACAGCCCCATGTACAATTCCAGTTTCAAAATCAACAGGACCTGGTACCCCTATTCCAACTCCAATAACATTTTGTAAATCAAAATGATAAGCTTCAGTTGTTTCTTTAAAAGAATCAAAAACTTGTCTTAATAATGTACGACCCGTATGGTCTGAAGTATCTGTTTCAATCGACCATTTATGTAATCGTTCTAATTTCGTATCAAAGATGCCTAGTTTACATGTTGTTCCACCTATATCAGCTGCTAAAATAATATTTTTCATTTATGCTCATTCCTTCTTTGATTAATTATTAAAATACATTTTAGATATTCTTCGTTTGATAAAAGATCATAATTGTAAAGAGAACGTATTTCTTGTTTCATCATTTCATACATATCTTCTTTATCTTTAAAATATATAATAAAACCATAACGTTTCAAAAGTTGCAAGACATCATAAAAATTATTAATTTTTGGAATCATTACTATCTTTCAATTCTTTTTCTAAATTTTTATAATTTTGGTTACTGTTATCAATTTTTAATGCCTTTTTTATATATTTTAAAGCTTTATCATTATCATTTAATGCTCTATTAGCTATCGATAATTCATAGTTTAATAATGCAGAGTTAGGATGATTTCTTAGACCTCTTTCCCAATCGGTCATTGCTTCTGCTTTGGAACTTTTGGTAGCAGTTATTAACCCTTTTAAGTAATATGTTTCATCATCATCGTATCCTTTATTGATTGTATGTTCAACAATTGATGAAGCATCATCATAATTATAAGAAATTATTTCGTCTTTAATAAGCTTATCGTAAATATTTTCTTCTTTAATTGAAAATATTCTGATTTGTAACAAAACAAAAAGAACTAATAATAAAATTAAAAATATCCAAAACAAATTACGATTTTCATTAAAATAATATCCAATTAAAGTGATGAGGATACCACCTATGAAGCCCCCTAAATGAGCTATTAAATTAATATTTGACATAAATAGTGAGACAAAGATTAGTATTAATACAATAACTAATAGTTGTATTACCATTTTCTTATTAAAAGTCTTACTTAAGAACATGATCGTTAAAATAGCTCCTATAAGTCCAAAAATAGCTCCACTTGCACCAACAGATATTGTGCTTATATTAAAGGATAATGAAGCAAAGTTTCCAAATAAGCCAGAAATTAGATAGATACCTAGCATTTTATATGGACCAACGATTGCCTCTACAATTTTACCAAAAATGAATAAAGATAGCATATTCATTAAAATGTGTTCAAAATTAAAATGTAAAAACATTGAGGTAATAAGACGGTACCACTCACCGTGTACTACATTGAAATGCACTAATCCCCCAACATCTAGTAGCTTAATATCTGAAAAATGATTTAGATAAATTTTCATAAATAACCATACTAAGATGTTTATAGCTATAAGAATGTAAGTCATTGGTGAAAAGATCATCATATACTTATCGACAGGATTTGTATTGAGTACTCGTTTTTTATAATCTAATGATGATTTTTTATCTTTTTTGTTAACACGCTTTTTTATAATGAAATTAGGCATTGTGTTCTCTAAGTCTTTTTCAGTAGTGATGCTATGATAAATTAACTTAATAGGGTGCATTTCATCGAAGTTATCAATATTCATCGATGCATCTAAAAAGTAGAAGAATTCGACTTTTTTAATTTTAAATCCCATTTTTTTTTGTAAATATTCTTTATGATCTGTTATTTTAGATTTATCGAAGCGTATCTCTTGAGTTGAATTTACTTCTTTTCTAAATACAATAAGTTCTTCTTTTTTCTTATTGGATAACCAAATTTCATTTGTATTTTTATCTGTGTGTTCTAATTTGTAGTTAAAATATTTAATCCAATAATAAATTGATTTCCAGTATAGTTTATCAATATTCATTAATTCCTCCCAAATTTAGTATTACATATAATTAAATTATCTAAAGGTTGATCATGTTTTTCAACATCGAAATCTGATATTTGGAAGTCATATATAAGACTAATCGTGTTAATATCGTGTTGACTTAGAAATTTATCATAATAACCTCCTCCGTATCCTATACGGAAGCCATTTGTTTGAAAAGCTACTCCAGGTACAATCAGTAAATCCATGTCATTGCTAATAGATGTATCTTCATTAACATAATTAATGCCTTTATCATCAGTAGCTATTGATGATAAGTCTAATAGTTGTTTGAAATTCATATTATGGTTTTTATAATCGGTATCAGGCACAAAAATCTGTTTCCCGTTGTCTAAAGCATAATTAATGATATTGTATGTATCAATCTCGTGAGGCATAGACAGAAATATACCGATACGACGTGCTTTTTTGAAATTTTCGTTTTTGATTAATTTTTCCATTAACCAAATATCAGCTTTAAGTTTTTTTTCTTTATCAAAACCTTTCATTTTTGATAAAATATTTTTTCTAATTTGTTTTTTACTCATTGTTTCTCCCATTCCTTTGTATATATTATAACGTTATTATAAAGTGATGTCATTTGTGATAATTTAAATTACTTTAAGTAAAATAGTTATATTAATTAATATAAAATAAATATAGCTATTAATATATACTTAGTATAATCAATGGATGAGTGAGATTCTAAAGTAAAAAAGAGCCTGGGACATAGTTAAATGTCTCAGGCTCTTTTTAATATGTTGGTAGTCGATGACAGTATTCAAAATGAATTCTGTCCTACTCCCATTTTTCAATTTTAATATTATTTAGTTTCACGATGTAGAGTTTGTTTATTATCACGTGAACAATATTTTTTCATTTCGATACGTTCTGGATTGTTTCTTTTGTTTTTAGTAGTAATGTAGTTTCTGTCACCACATTCAGTACAAGCTAATGTTACATTTACGCGCATGATTATACCTCCTTACCTTTTCTAAATACGACTTTATTATCATACCACTTAGATGATTAATTGAAAAGTATTAATTTTTTACTATAGTTAAATAGAAAAGTAAAGCATCAACTATTATTAAAATTATTTTTCATTTTTAAAGTAGTAATTAATGATATCTCTTCCTAAGTCTCCCCCATTTAACCAAGGAGGTGGAACAGGTTGATTGGTATACACGATAGAAAAAGCTAATTTAGGATTTTTAATAGGAGCATAACCTATATATGTTGAGTTAACTCTAGGTTGTCCATTTTGATATACTTCAGCAGTACCAGTTTTACCAGCTGATGGAACAACTGTTTTATGGAAGCTCGCATAGCCTGTACCATCTTTTTCATTGAAGGCCATTTTAAATCCTTGTTTTACTTCATCTATTTCATCTTGAGAATTATTCACTTTATTTAGTATATTACCTTTAATTTTCTCTTTTATCGGTCCAACTTGATCACTATTTGTTGCTTCATGTACAGCTAAACCAATATGTGGTTGCACTCTATAACCATTATTTGCAATTGTAGATATATATTGTGAAAGTTGAATTGGTGTATAAGTATCATATTGACCTATCGATAAATCTAAATAATTACCAGGATTATTTGTTAAAGGTTCAATTTGTCCAATGGTTTCATTAGGTAAATCAATACCTGTTTTAACACCTAACCCTACTTGATTTAGGCCTTTTCTTAATTTTTGACCGGCTTCTTCAATATTATTTGGTAAACTCATACCACTTGAATATGGATCACCTGCTAGTTTTAAAGCAGTTTTAAACATATATACGTTTGAGGAATGCATTAATGCCTCTTTATCATTAATTAGAACTTTACCATTTTGGTTAAAGTAAGAACGTTTAGTTAATCCGCCTCTAAAGTGTAAAGGCTCATCAATCATTTCTTCGCCAACTTTGATGGTATGATTTTGATAACCGGTTAATAAAGTTCCTCCTTTAACAGAAGAACCGACTGCAAATTGACCAGTAAAGTTACCTAAATCATAGTCTATCATCTTACCGTTTTTATCAATTTGTCTTCCAGCCATTGCAAGAATATCACCATTTTTAGGATTTTGAACAACTACTAGACCATTATCCATATTAGTTGCTCCTTGACTACGAAGTGTTTTTATTTCGTTTTCTAATAGAGACTCAACTTTTTTCTGTAAATCAATATCGATTGTTAGTTGTAAATCATTTCCGCGTGACCCCGGATTAATAACTTTAGAACTAATAACTTTACCAGATTTATCAGTAGTGTATTTCAATTGTTTCTTTTTACCACGTAGTATATCTTCATATTGATACTCTAGATATGCTTTTCCAACCCTGTCATTTCTAGAATATCCTTTTGCTAAGTATTGTTCAGTTAATTCTTTAGGAATCCCCTCAGAGGGTGTAGATATACTGCCAAATATACTTCTTAAGGTTTCCCCATATGGATATTTTCGATCCCAATCCATTGACGTGTTGATGCCAGGTAAATTATCTAATTGTTGAGAAACAGCAGCGTATTCTTTTTCACTAACATCTTCATTTTTAATCATTTGTGGATCAAGTGTAGCACCAGCCGACATTTCTCTATATATAGCTAATACTTGTAAGTCGTGCTTAGATAAACTATTTAATTGAGTATCAGTAATTTTATGATGTAATTGTTTATCATATTGTTCTTGACTTATGCTGCCATCATTCAGCATGGATATTTCTTTTTTCATTAATTTTTTAACTTCTTTTGGATGATTTTGTATCCAAAAATCTTGTTTATCTCGCTTTGTAATTTTATCAGTATTCATTGTAATGAGTTTTGATAACTTTTTTGCAGTATTTAACATAACTTGTTGACTTGTTTTTCTTGAACGAGTATATGTAATTGCTAATTTGGAAGCATTATCGACTAAAACTTTCCCGTTTCTGTCTAGTATTCTTCCTCTTGGCACAGATTCATTGACAGTAATATTCTCATCATTTTTCACTAATTGACTATAATGTGTACCTTGTGCAATTTGTAAATAACCTAATCTTAGGACAATTAATACGAAAATCAATACAATTGCGCCAAATATAAAACTAATTCGCTTATTCATTGTATGTTTTATTTTTTCATCATTTGATTTTTCTTTTAATCTTTTAAGCAAGACAACCTACCTCAATTATTAATCATGTATACTTATAAATGATATATGAAATTGTATAATTTTGCTATATTTTTCATAAAAAAAGTGATCTCTAAGGAAGGCACTGAACCCTTAAAATGGGAACTTAATAAAAACACTATGTTCTAGGCTGCTAATTCTCTGTATTTTACAGGGGATAAGTAGCCTAGTTTTTGTTGAAT